>JBBAED010000007.1 GCA_041656115.1 Dehalococcoidales bacterium
GGGCTCCCGGTCACTGATTTTGTTAAGCTCTAAGGGCAACATTATATTTTCGAGCACCGTAAGGGTCGGTATTAAATTAAAGAATTGGAAGACAAAACCGATGTTTTTACGGCGGAAAAGGGTTCTTTTTTGTTCGCTGAGGTTGGTGATATCAATTCCGTCGATAATAATTTTACCGCTGTCCAATTTATCGATTCCGCTGATAACGTTTAACAGGGTTGATTTTCCCGAGCCGCTGCGCCCTAAAAGCGCCACGCATTCGCCTTTGGCAAAATCGGCGGTAATGGATGTAAGCACGGGGTGAACGGTAAGCCCCCCGAAATAACTTTTACTGGCCTCTTGCAGAGAAATTAGCGGAGGTGTTTCCGTTTTTTTATTCATAACTTACTTCCTGTAATATTTTACTTCGGTCGGAATTAACAGCAATAAAACAAATATTGCCATATCATTGTAATTTGAATACGTTTTTCTTTCAACAACAAAGCATAATAATGTATAATCAAAGTGATATTGACAGGTCTTTTACGGCATGACCGTTGTGTGGTTTTATCGGAGGAGCTACAAGATGGTAGAGCGCGAAGTAGAATTTGAGGTCGCTGATGTTAATTTCTCCGCTACCGTTGCTTTACCGCAATCGGAAGGCAATTTCCCGGGTGTGGTTTTGATTCCCGGTTCCGGTCAGGTGGACAGGGATGAAAACGCCAAAGGATATCCGATAAATGCCTTTAAAGAAATTGCCCATTTTCTGGCGGAAAACAATATAGCCAGTTTGCGATACGATAAAAGGGGGGTGGGGAAGAGTGAGGGGGATTACTGGGGAACCGGATTCTACGATAATATTGCCGATGTTTCTGCAATTCTTTCATATTTCAGGGATTATAAGAGAATTAATTCCTCCAAATTATTTTTACTGGGGCACAGCGAGGGAGCAATTATCTCATCAAGGATGGCAGGAACCGGAACCGACGTTGCGGGGATAATTCTGCTTGCCGGAAGCTGCCAAAAGGGTGAAGATTTACTGAAGTGGCAGTCCCGGCAAATAGTAAAGGGGCTGAAAGGCTTTAACGCTTGGTTAATTAAGACCTTTCGCATTGATGTTGCCAAGGCGCAGCAGAAACAAATTGATATAATCAAAAAATCAACCAAAGACAGTTTTAGGATTCAGTTGATAAACAAAATAAATGCCAAATGGATGCGGGAGTTTTTGGAATACAACCCTGCCGATGACTTCCCAAATATCAAATGCCCCATACTGGCAATAACAGGTGAAAAAGATATACAAGTTGACCCCGCGGATTTGGAAAAGATGGCAAAACTGGCAACAACCGATTTTGAAAGCCATATCCTGCCCGATATTACCCATTTATTAAGAGCGGAAAAGGGCGAACCATCGATAGCTGCCTATAAAAAACAGCTGTCTATGCCTGTTGATAAAGAGATATTAGATTTAATTCTCGATTGGTTAAAAAAGAGGGTTTAAGCTGTAATTATTGCGGAGTAACGAATTTGCTGATTGAATTGAGAGTAAAAGATTTCGGAATTATTGAAGATATAAGCTGGAATCTGAGCGAGGGGCTAAATGTTATCACCGGCGAAACCGGTGCCGGCAAATCGCTGGTAATCGATGCCGTAGAGGCGTTACTTTCAGGGAAAATCGAAGAAGAAAATATCCGCTACGGCTCCGAAACCACTTTTATTGAAGGCCTTTTTGCTCTGCCCGCCAAACAATCCTCGCTTGAGGGTTTAAAGACCTTACTTACCGAAAACGGTCTGTCTGCCGACGATGATATGCTCGTAATCAGCTGCGAGCTTAAACGGCAGGGGCGCAGCGTAATTCGTATCAACCGCCGTGCCGTCCCGCGCAGTCTTTTGGCTCAGGTGGGGGCTTTTTTAATTGATATCCACGGTCAAAGCGATCATTTGTCGCTCCTTAATACCGATTACCATATCGATTTTCTGGACGGTTACGCCCATGCGCTTGATTTAAGAAGCAAATACTTTGCGCTGTTTAGCGAGCTTTCACAGGTGGAGTCGGAGCTGAATTTATTGGCAAAAGCCGATAGGGATACCCTGGCTCAGGAAGAACTGCTGCATTTTCAGGCCGATGAAATCCAAAAAGCGAAATTAAAGGAAGGCGAAGACACCGAGCTTGAGCAAGAACTTAAAATTATTTCCTCTGCCGAACAGTTAAAAGCATCCACCCGTGAGGTTTATGCGATGCTTAACGGCGATGATTCCGCGTCGGATTTGGCGGTACTGGATTCCTTAAACAACGCCATCGGTATTATGAGTAGGTTAGTTGACCTTGACCCCGCATTAAAAACGGAACTGGAGATGCTTGAAAATGCCCTCCCCGAAGTGGAGGAGGCATCACGCGGTATTCGCAATTATTCGGACAATACGGAATTTGATGCGGAACGCCTTGCCGAAGTTGAAGAACGGATTGAACTTATCAGGAATCTTAAAAGAAAATACGGGTCAACTATTCCCGATATATTGCGTTACTTGCAGGAAACGGAGAAAAAACTGGGTAAAATTTCGAACTCCGCAGAGCGTATCGAAGAGCTTAAAAAGCAATCGGAAGCGCTCCGGCAAGAACTGGAAAAAGCGGCATTGGAATTATCTTCAATGCGCACCCAAGCGGCACAAGAACTGGCCGTGAAAGTTAACACCGAACTTGCCGATTTAAGAATGGAGCAGGTCAAATTTGAGGTTTCCGTTAAACAAAATAAAGCCTCGGAAAACGATAATTATAAGTTTACGCGCAGAGGCATTGATACTGTCGAGTTTATGGCTGCCACCAACCCCGGCGAGCCGGTAAAACCGCTGGCAAAAATTGCTTCTACCGGTGAAATATCGCGCTTTATGCTGGCATTAAAAAGCGCGTTTTCAACCACGGATGATATCCCTATTTTGGTTTTTGATGAAATTGATATTGGTGTCGGAGGGCGCTGCGGGGAAGTAATCGGTGAAAAATTATGGGCGCTTGCGCGCGGCAGGCAAGTTTTGTGTATCACCCACTTACCGCAAATTGCCGTTTTTGCCGATGTTCACCATACCATTCGCAAGAATACCGACGGTTTGCACACTTCAACCACGCTTGAAAGCCTCAAAGGTGAAGACTTAATCCGCGAGCTTACGGTGATGTTGGTCGGTTCCGACTATTCGGAGGCTTCGGTCAGGAGCGTTCAAGAATTACTGCAAAAAGCAGACGATTGGAAAAAAAGGCTCGGTTAGCTACTTATCTGAAACGGCTGTCTGACAACTCAATCAGCTTTTATTTTTGCAAATAATCCACCCATAAAGAGATAAATATCAGCGGCTGGTCTTCTTTTTTATAATCATACGTAAAAGGCAGATAATGATACGAGTCCGAATTTTCTCCAATACAGTAATACAGTTTTACCCTAAAATACCTATGTTATATATACTTTAACTGCAATAAAGTGTCAAACGTGTTACAATGTAATATACAGCAGAGTGTTACAAAAACAGCTTTCTTGCCTGCTTGCTGCTTGTTATTGGTTCAATCCTTTTGATTATCCGCTGTAAAAAAGCTTTTGTTCTCTGAATATCTGATTAAAATCTCTGTTCGGACGAACTACATCGATAGTAATAATGCTATTTAAATAACCTTTATTGGGGTCGTCGTTTGCTTTTTTAATTTTAAAAACCGAAATATGGTATTTATTGTATTCCATCGGATATTTAAAGAAACAAACCGACAAAAAATAAAAAAGGAGGTAATGTATGGTACAAATTTATTTTGTTAGTCCATATAAGCCAATAATGTGCGGCATTGCCGATTACACCGAATATGTCATAAAAGAATTACCGGACAGTAACCGGGGGGTGTTATCTTTTGATTTAAAAAAGCTTAACTCACCATTGTTACTTAACCGAACGGAAAATAATGATTGCGTTTGGTACGGTATTCCCGGCGCGCAAAATATAAGTGCTTCCACGCTGATAAAGGGTTTACAGGCGCTTCAATATCAGCCGGATAAATCCGTTTTATGGTTCCAGCATGAATTTGGGATATGGCCTGACAGCAAGAGGCTCATAAATACCTTAAAAAAGATTGATATCCCCAAAATAATTACGTTTCATACGATTCATTTCCAAAGCAAGGAAACAGTGTCGGGAATGCGTAAAAAACAATACAAATTCTTAAAAGAAATACTCCCGTTGGTCGATGCCGTAACGGTTTTTAGCCGAGGTGCGTTTGAAGCGGTGGTTTTCGCGTTCCCCGATTATGCTGACAAGGTGCATATACTGAAACACGGTATTCACTTATACCCCGGAATTAACCAAATGAGTACCGCGGAGGCAAAAAATCGGTTTAAAGATTACATTATTCATGATTTGGTTGCTGATATGGGGGTTAAAAAACGCCTTCTGCGTGAACGTGTTTTCCATGAAGACGGTCCGATAGTGATCGGACAAGCGGGATTTTTGGGGAAACACAAGGGATCCGAAACTCTTTTTTCTTTCCGAGATAAACTGCAAAATACCGTGCCGAAACAGAGGATAGTCGGCGTTCGTATGGGAGGCTTGAGAGATAAAAGACAAAAACAACATGTTGAGAAGCTCAGAGCATCTCATAGCGGTAAGAATAAATTTATTGTTGAAGCTTGGTTACCGCCGAACATTCTACCGTTGGCGCAACGTGCGTTCGATATTAATTTTTACTGGCCGGAGCACTGCACTCAAAGCGGGGTGGCGGCGCATGCCCTGGGGGCGGGGGCGCTAATGGTGGGGCGTGATTTGGAAGGATTTGGTGAGGTTTTAAAGCAAGCCGGAGGTATAGTAGGGCAAGATTTATCATCCGTTACGGAAAGAAGCAGAGAATTATTGCTGCAACCGGCATTAAAAGAAGAAATGGCTGAAACTTCACTAAGCTATGCTCAAACGTACTCTTGGAAAAAGCAAGCCAAAAAACATCTGCAAATTGCCGCTAAAGCATTGTCAGCATATAAACCGCTGAAAAAACAGCGCGTGTTTGACCAAGTATTATCCGCGTTTAAAAACGGGCTGTAAGGCTTATATCGGCGGATAGGGCTGCGGTTTGTTTAAATATGAAAATCGCAGCTCTTCATTTACTATAATATTGCAACAAGTAGTCTGTTTTCGTTTTAAAACCTCAGAAAAATTGACAAGGCGTTATCCTAGATTCTATCATCTGCGGGTATCTAACCAAGTAAAATTAATGAAACAAGGTGTATTGAAAGTGACTGAAAAGCAAAAACCATCGGCAGTTTTATGTGTCGGAGGCAGCCCCAGGGCAGGCGGGAACTCCGATATCCTGATTCAGCACTTTCTTACCGGTATTCGCTTAGGCGGGTCGGTTGCGGAAACGGTGCAGTTAAGGGATTATAACTTTCAATCGTGTACCGGTTGTGAACAATGCCGCAAGGATAAAACTTGCACCGGTCTTTCGGATGATATGGGGCTTATTTATCCCAAGTTTGAATCCGCAAAAAGTTTGGTTTTAGTTTCTCCGGTGCACAACTATAATATAACCGCCATAATGAAAGCGTTTATTGACCGCTTGTATTGTTATTACGACTTTGCGGCTAAAAGGCCGGGCGAATGGTCCACTCGACTGCAAGGCCAAGGCAGGAAGGCCGTAATTGCCGTTGTGGCGGAGCAAAAAACATTTAAAGACAGCGGGGTAGATCCGGCTTTGCAAGCGCTGAGGCTTCCCTTTGAAGCCTTGGGATATGAAATTGTCGCAGAACTGCCGGTTACAGGGGTCTTTCATAAGGGCAGAATCCGTAATTACCCCGAAATCCTCGAAAAGGCCCGCCAAATCGGTATAGAACTTACCTCTTCGGTTTGAACTAAGGTTGTTTCTTTTAGGTTTACTCCTCTTTATTAAGTCCGCGGCCACTCATATGTTTTACATAATATCACAAATTATAGTTCATTTTTAATCGTAAAACCTTAAAAAGGGTTGACAATGCATTGTCGGCGGGTCTATCATAAGGACCAATTAAGGGGGAAAGTATAACAAAAATTATATTTAAAACTTAATAATTGTATTTTTAATCTTTTTTAACTTCTTTTTTCCGAAATAAACTCGGTGTCCGTTCAATATTCCATCCGATATTAAGGGTGGTGATTCAAAGCGATTTTTCGTTCACTGTTTCTGATTTCAATGGTTTTAAAGCCGGTCTTTTTGCCGTGATGGGGTTTTTTGCAGTATTCCGAGTAGTTTTTAAAGGGTATGTGTATTATGACTGCAAAAATAAAAGCCAAAAATTTGGTCAAAATTTACGGGGATAAAACCGATAAGGCATTGGAATTACATAACCAAGGCCTCTCGCGGAGCGAAATTATTCAAAAAACCGGTTTGACCGTTGGGGTCGCCGGAGCAAATTTTGAAATTGCCGAAGGTGAAATCTTTGTTCTTATAGGCCTTTCCGGCAGCGGAAAATCCACACTGTTGCGTTGTATCAACGGCCTGCTTATGCCAACATCCGGTTCTCTTTTGGTAGACGGCAGGGCGGTGGATAAAATGAAGCCCGAAGAGTTACGCAGGCTTCGCGGTGAAAGAATAAGCATGGTTTTTCAACATTTTGCTCTTTTGCCGAATCGTACCATTACCGATAATGTCGCTTTTGGGCTTGAATTAAGAGGCGTTTCCCCGGAAGAAAGACATAAAAGGGCTCGGGAGGCATTGGCTGTGGTTGGATTGGAAGATTGGAAAGATAAATTCCCCGACGAGCTTAGCGGCGGTATGAAACAGAGGGTGGGGCTGGCACGGGCGCTGGTGATGGATGCCGATATCTTGCTAATGGATGAACCGTTTAGCGCATTGGATGCCCTTATCCGCGCCGAAATGCAAGAGGAATTAATTACTCTGCAAAAAGAAATCAAAAAAACCGTCGTTTTTGTTACCCACGATTTGGATGAAGCGTTAAGACTGGGTGACAGAATTGCGATTATGCGGGAAGGTGTAATTGAACAAATCGGGACAGCAGACGAAATACTTTCGGAGCCGGCCAACGAATACGTTGAAAAATTCTTACAAGGAATTGACGTTTCAAAAATACTTGATGCCAACAGTATTTCCGGCTGGCCTCGAGAAATAATTCGCAAAAGCGAAAGCGTTTCGGTGGCTTTGCATAAAATGAAGAAGGCCGACAAAGAATACCTTTTTGTATTGGGTCCCCGAAATAAACTGATGGGAATAATCTTACGTGACGATATTTTAAGGCTCTCCAAAGCAAAAAAGATTAACTTTGAGGAAGTGATTAAAGAAGCCAGCACGGTATTATCCGATACAATTATGAGAGATGTATATCACGATTTGCGTAATGCCGAACAAGATTTAGCGGTTGTTGATGAAAACGGTCGGTTTTTGGGCGTTATTACCCACAATATACTGCTGATGACCTTGGATGAGCGGAAGGGAGGTAACGGAATTGCCGAGTCTTGAGTTACCTAAATTGCCGTTAGGTGATGCTATCGAGTGGCTTGTCAGATGGATTATCAAAAATCTGGGCGTAATTTTCGATTTGATGAGGGTAGTGCTGGATGCCATTACCGGTGTTTTAAGTTCAGGCTTATTATGGGTCTATCCTTTACTGCTTATTATCATATTCTCCTTACTTACTTGGCTGTTTACCAACAAATTAACCGCCGTTTTTAGTTTAATCGGTTTGTTACTGGTGTGGAATATGGGGCTTTGGCCGCAAATGATCAACACTTTGGTTCTTGTGGTTGTTGCCGTTGTGATTGCGCTGTTTATCGGTATCCCCACTGGAATAATGATGACACGCAGCCGTAGACTTGAAGGGACAATGACCCCGATTCTTGATTTTATGCAGACTATGCCCGCATTTGTTTATCTTATTCCGGCGGTGATGTTATTTGGTATCGGGGTGGTTCCCGGTCTTTTTGCTACGGTTATATTTGCCGTGCCGCCGCCTGTGCGGCTAACTTATCTTGGCATAACACAGGTACCGGAAGAAACAAAGGAAATGGCAATTTCATTTGGCGCTACCGATCGGCAGGTGCTAACAAAGGTTGAATTACCGCTTTCGCTGCCCAGTATTATGGCAGGCGTTAACCAGTGCATCATGCTCGGTATTTCAATGGTGGTTATCGCTTCGATGATTGGCGCCGAAGGGCTTGGTGCAGTGGTAATGCGTTCGGTTAGCCGGCTTGATTTGGCACTCGGTTTTGAAAGCGGGCTTGCCATTGTGGTTTTAGCAATGGTTCTTGACAGGGTTAGCCGCAATATCGGCTCGGGTAAGCCCACTCCTTTATCCGCAATAATTGAAAGATATAAAGACCGCAAAAAGGGTCAGAAGGAAATAGAGCAATCGGCTGAAGAAGCTTAATTAAATGATTGCATAGAAAGGAGGGGATGACGAATAGATAAAGTTTCCGTAAGGATAACCTAAAACTATTAGAAAGAGGAGGACAACATGTTCAAAAAAATCGGTTATTTAATGGCAGCAATGTTTGTTGCCTTGTTTTTATCGGCCGGAATGTTAGTCGGCTGTGATTCAGATTCAAAAACTATCAAAATCCCCTATGTTCAATGGGCTTGTGCCGAAGCTGAAGCCCATCTGGCTCAAGTAATTTTAGAAGAAATGGGCTACAAAGTGGAACTCAGTGTCGTCCAAGCCGGCGTGATGTGGACATCAATTGATACGGGCGATGCGGACGTAATTACAACCGCCTGGCTCCCTTTTACCCATGCCTCTTATTGGGAAAAGTACGGTGATAATTTAGAAAAGCTTGGAGTTTTATTCGATCAGGCCGTACTGGCTTTGGTGGTACCGTCTTATGTAGATATCGATTCAATTGCCGAACTGAAAGATCATAAAGATCAGTTTCAGGGGCGCATTGTCGGAATTGACCCCGGCGCCGGCTTAATGGAAGCAACGCGCAATGCCGTTATGCCGACTTACGGGCTCGAAGATTGGAATCTTATTGAATCCAGCGAAGCGGGAATGATTTCCGAACTCGAACGTGCGATAAATAAAGGAGACTGGGTGGTTGTAACCGGCTGGGCTCCGCATTGGAAGTTCTTTGCTTATGATTTGAAAATGCTTGAAGACCCCGAACTTGCTTTGGGCAGTAACGAAGACATCGCTATTATTGCCAGAAACGGATTTAGTGCGGATTTCCCCGATGCGGCGGCATTTTTATCTAATTGGCATATTACCGCAGATCAGCTTGGCGAAGTCATGTACATGATCAATATCGAAAAGATGGATCCTGCGGAAGCTGCAAGTATTTGGGTTGAAGACAACCGTGCCGTTGTTGATAGCTGGTTACCGTAGAGTTGTTATTATTTTAGAGAGTGATTTTAAGAGGGAGAGCTTAGAGCTCTCCCTCTCTTATTTTAATTTTTCATAAGGCTTTTTGGCGATATCGTTTCTCTATTTGCCAAAGCAGACTGAATCGGATTTTGTAAGCTTTTTATCCGGGAAATTCCGACCCATCAATAATCGGAAATACTTTCTAACGGTATTATAAATTCACTAGTCTTACAGTGAACGTCCTAACTCTTTTTTCGATTTTGTTGTTTAATTGCTTCTGTTAGAGCCAGTAATCCCTTCATAATTTCGAGTGGGGTGGGGGGATTACCGGGGATTTTAATATCAACCGGCAGTATTTTATCGGCACCGCCAAGAACGGCATAGCTGTCTTTATAAATACCGCCGTCGCAAGCATCATCCCCGACGGCGATTACAAAGCCGGGTTGCGGCATGGCATTGTAGGTCTTTTTTACGGCCTGTGCCATGTTGTGTGTAACCGCTCCGGTAATTACAATTACATCAGCATGCCTGGGAGAGGCAACAAAAGATATTCCGAAGCGTTCAATATCATAATGGGGTGTTCCAAGGTTATTTAATTCGATTTCGGCGGCATTGTCGCTGCCCGAATCAAGCTCACGGATAGCAAGGCTCCGCCCAAAAATGGAATCTATATTTTCTTTAAGCTCAAACCCCGTTTTTTCAAAATCGATTTGTTCCGGGCTGATATCTTCCGCTACTTTGCGTCCGAAAAAGTTTTTAACAATATTTAATGTCATGTTCGATTACCTTTTATAAATCGTTTCCGGCATAAGATAAATTCATGCTCTTATTGATTACCGGGAAATCGGGAACGATATCTCCGATTACGGCATGCTCAATCGCCCACCAGTTGCAAAAAGAGGCGGTGGAAACCTTGTAACGGTTGATAACACCGTTTCTGATATTTACCCAGTGTAAGTTTTGACCTCTGGCAGCTTCTACGGCAGTTAGAGAAAAACCGTCTTTGTTGGAACATCTTTCCCGGATGGGGCCTTCGTTTAAATTATCCAATACGTTATTGATAATATTTAAAGAACTTTTGATTTCATCGGCTTTAACCGTAAACCGGGCCAGCACATCCCCTTCTCTTTTCGAAGGTATTTCAATTTTTACTTTGGCGTAGTTGGCGTAAGGGTGATTGCGCCGCGTATCGATGGCGGCATCCGAGGCGCGGGCTATCGGTCCGCTTAAGTTAAGAGAGTTTACCAGTTCGTGCTTAACAACGCCGGTTGTATCAAAGCGATCAATTACCCATGATGAATCATAGGCTGTTTTGAGAGCTTCATTAAAATCTTTTCTGAATTTAACCAGAAATTTCTTAAAGTTGTTTAGCTTGGCGCTCTCAATATCTTTTTTAAGCCCGCCGGGGATAATAAACCCTTTCAAAAAACGCGAACCGGTCATTAACGAATTATAACGCAGTATTTGCTCCCTTAGAATAAAAAGCAGGTTGGCGCCAACCGGATAAGCCACATCAACCTGCATTCCGGCCATGTCTCCGAGGTGGGAATAAATGCGTTCCATTTCAAGCAGCATCATTCGCAGCCATACCGCCCTTTCGGGAATCACACATTCGTTGATTTTTTCTACAGACATTGCAAATGCGGTTGCGTTGGCGGCGCTTTCATCGCCGCTGATACTCTCGGCAATTGCCATGCAATCTGCCGGGTTTTTATTTTCAGCCAGTTTCTCAATCCCGCGATGTTTATAGAAATGGCGAATTTCCAAGTTGAAAATTGTTTCACCCATTGCCCCAAAACGAAAATGCCCCGGTTCGATAATGCCGGCGTGTACCGGCCCGACCGGAATTTGGTAAACACCTTCTCCGCTGACTTCTTTAAAGAGGTATTCTGTTCCTTTCGGCTCGTTATAATCAAGCTCAAGCGTTTGGTTTTCAAAAGATTTTAACAGCGGATGAAAACTGTCGGGATAAACTTCGTGCAGGAACAACCTTCTGGTATCAAAAGCCCCGTCGAATTCAATCCCGAATCCGTCTTTGATTTCACGTTCAAAATAGCAGGCAATCGGGAAATCCGATGCAATTGAAGTGGCGTGTTTATCCGGCAGATTGATTGCAAGGATTAAAAATTCATGCACGTTATGATTTTCAAAGGTATAAAAGAGGGTCAACCCGTTATGTTCATCAAAGTTTTCCGCCGCCCAAATTGCGGTAAGCCCCAATAATTGCTGGCTTTTAATAACTTGCATCGTTTCGTCAAACGACCCGGCATCCATAATAATGTAATCTTCGCCGGGTATAGCCTGCCTTAAAACGCACTTTACGTTGCGCGCTTCTAATGTTCTTTTTAATATTGTTCCCAGTGTATTCATATATTCTCTTTAAAAACCAAGAATTCCGCTGATATCCAACAGTATATTATTTAACCACGAAGGAATATACAAACCCATTGCGATAATCAGACAGATTGTTATTACTATCGGCACCTTCATATTGCTTGGAACTTGGTATGGTTGAATCTCCTCCTCCGTTTTTTGGTTGAAAGCCCTGATGAAAAAGAGCACAAATCCAACCGCAACCAACAGGAAGCATACCAATAAAACAACAAAAGCCGGGAAAGAAGCCGAAACAAGAACACTTAAAATATTCCATTTGGCCAAAAATATGGGAAACAAAGGAGTGCCGATAATCGCAGCGCCTCCCAGTATTAAACCCCAGCTTGCCAGGGGCTGCAGTTGGAACGGTTTCTTAATCATATCAAATTTATTGCTTTTATACTGGCGGCGGAATATGCCGGCACAGAAAAAGAGCAGGGTTTTAACAAGCGAGTGGGTGAATTGAAAAAAGAGCATCCAAAACAGGGCCACCGGAGCCCCGATTCCAATTGATACAATCATAAAGCCCATGCTTTCGATACTTGAAAAGGCCAATAACTTTTTGGTGTTTGTGCGCGCAAGGATACTAAATGCAGCGATTATTACCGTAAGAAGCCCAATAACCAATAAAAAGTTCTTTAAAAATTCACCGGCGCCGGCTAAGTTGCCGATGGCATATAACCGCAGAATACCGTAAACGCCCAGGTTTAAGACTATCCCCGATACAGCGGCTACAATAGACGGAGCTCGAGCGTAGGCAATCGGAATCCATGTGTGGAACGGCACTAACCCTGATTTAGCGGCAAATCCGATAAATAAAAAGATAAAGGCAAAACTAAGAATTGAAGGATCAACGGAGTGTGCGATATCCATTAGGGTCGTCCAGTTTAGGCTGCCTCCGTCAATCACTTTTTGGCTTAGCGTAAACAGAATAATAATTCCGATAAATCCGAAAATCATCGCGGTAGAAGCTATAAAGATATATTTTAATGCGGCGAGGATATTCTCCCGGGCATTTAAAGTTACTATTAAAAAGGCGGTTATGATTGTACTTAACTCGATAAATATCCAAAGCAAAGCGATATTGTTGGACATAAAACCAAAAACAAGCAGCAGTTCAAGCAGGCAAAAGGCGGCATAGAAAAACTTTAAAACGATTGCATCGAGGTCTCCGGCTTTAATTAAACCGGAAACATAACCGCGTCCGTAGAGTGAAACAAGCAAAAAGACAATCGTTGTAATCAGTATTTCGTAACCGGAGAGCGCATCAATATAAAAATATTCGTTATCAAATAAAGTTATCGGAAGGTCGGCGGCAAAAATTAACCATAAACTTATCCCGAAATAAATTACAGTGTGGATAATTGTGAACAGGCTCAAAGAGCAGTTATCCGCTTGATCGGTTTGTTTGCTTTTCCAAAACGATAACAAGATACCGATTATTAACAGGGTCGGAGCGGCAAACAGAACCGGAATCCAGTTTTCCATCTAGTCCTCAAACTCCAATCCGAATTTAACCAGCCTGCGGTGGAAGGACTCAATGCTTGAATCAATCCCGAAAGCCATAACCGTCGAAATAAGAATAACTATAAAAAGGTCAATCATTACCAATAATTCAATTATAAAAGGCATTTCCGCCATAAAAAGACTAAATAAAAGAACGCCGTTTTCCATAGTCAGATACCCTGTAATTTTGGTGAGGATTTTTTTACGGCTGAAAATTATCATCATTCCCATCATTACCAGCGATACGCCGATAACTCCTCCAAGTAAAAACAGGGAATCTTCAAACAAGGTTGCGGCAAAGTTTTTAAAAACAAAATAGACCGTAAACATCAGTAAAGCACTGATTATTATCGAGCTTGCGGGGGTAAGGTAATAAAATTGAATATCCCTTTTGACTGCCATTTTTTTGAGGCTTTTATGCAAAAAGAGGGGGATAAAAACCGTTTTTACAATAAGGGTCAGCAAGGCTATAAAGAGCAGGTTGAGCGTTCCCGTATCGATAAATAAAACAACCGCCATTATTGCCAATATAAATGATTGGATGGCATAGATTTTGAAAAGAGAGGTGAGCGACCTCTGGGTAATAATTAATACTGCCGTTCCCAATACGAAAACGAACAACCCTCGAACTATATCATTAAAAATAAGTGTATCTATCATGTCAGCAACTCAAAAACTATAATAGCAAACGACAGGAAGAAAACGATCATAAAGAAATCGGGCAAACGGAAAAAACGAATCTTGGCAAAAGATGATTCAAATACCCCGATTAGCACCGACAATATTACTGCTTTTAATGTAAAAAGAGCTATTGATATCAATATTCCGATCGGTGTGATTTCTACGGCCAGCCCCCACGGGAAAATGATATTGATTAACAAAGCCATTAGTATTAATTGTTTAATACCGTAAGAAAGTTCGGTTAATGCCAATTTGGGGCCCGTTTGCTCCAGAATCATAGCTTCGTGAACCATTGTAAGTTCTAGGTGTGTTTCGGGGTTATCGACCGGCACCCTGGCGGTTTCCACAATCAATATAATAAATAAAGAGAAAGCAACCAATATTAACGTCGGATATTGGGCCACGGAATTATCAAGTACCGTTTCAAACATCAGCGGAATATCAGTGCTCTTTAAAATAAAAGCCATTGCGGCGCAGGCCATTAGCATCGAGGGTTCAATAATGGATGCAATTGTCATTTCGCGTGAACTTCCCATCCCGCCGAAAGCGCTGCCTGCATCAAGACCGCCGAGCGCCATAAAAAAGCGGGCGCATACCATCAGGTATAGGAATAAAATAATATTGCCGAAACCGCTTTCCTGTGCCGGAATAAATACAATCGGCACGGCTATCGATGCGACCAATAAAAAGGCGATATTCAGATAAGGGCTGATGCGCATAATAAAAGAAGACGTATCGGAATAGATAATTTCCTTCTTAAAAAGCTTAAACAATTGGAAGTACGTTTGTAGTAACGGCGTCCCCCGGCGCCCCTGGCACATTGCCTTCACCTTTTTAATAAGGCTCATAAATAAGGGTGCCAAAAGCAATACGAATGCGGTATTTAAAACGATGTATAAAATCATATTCCAGCTCATAGCCATACCCCCGCCGTGATAAGCACCAAAACAATTGCAACAAAGGCATAGACTATAAAGGTTTCCAGATCTTTATTATGCTTTTCCGAAATAAACGAGGCAATTCTCATTACAAAACGCGCAAACGGTAAATAAATGCGTTCTTCAAAAAATTGCAGGGTGCTGATATGCGCTTTTGTACTTTTTGTAATACTTTTTGCTTCATCAAAATATTCTTTGTCGTTCGTTTTTCTTGTGCGGAATATTAAGCGAAAAATGGTAACAATCGGCTCCGAAAAACCGGTGGCGGTATATTCCATCGCCTCAGTTTGTTTTCGAATGCCGCAAGCCCAAGTTTCTTCGATTCTTACCGGAACGCGGGCAAGTTTAAGGAACCCGATTAGTATCAGCGTAATTAAGAGTAAGAGAATACTTACCGGCAGCAGGTTAGGTATCGGGATATCAAAACCGATGCCTTGAATAATCTGGTAAGAAAATACCCCCAAAACAATACAAATAAATGCCAAAACAGCCGGTCCGCCCAGCATATTACGCGATACTTCGGTTGCTCTGCCGGCTTCCCTTGAGCGCGGTTTGGCTAAAAATACAATTCCGAAGGCCTTAACAAAACATGCGGCGGCCAGTGCGCTCATTAGTGCAAATGCAGCCAGCCCGACAACCATTGCAATTTCAACGACCGCATTATTTAATTCGAACGAACCGAGATACGCCTGGAAAATCATAACTTCGCTGGCAAACCCGTTCAAAGGCGGCAGGGCAGAGATGGCGCAAGCTCCAATCAGGAATAAAACAGCGGTAAACGGCATTGTTTTGGCGAGCCCGCCCATTTCCTCAATATTGCGTGTCCCCGTTGCCTGTACTACCGAGCCGGCGGTCATAAATAAAAGGCTTTTAAAAACGGCATGGTTAAATGTATGGAACAGGGCGCCGACCAGGCTTAAGTTGGCTTGTATTTCCAGCCCGTAGTAATTGAAAATGATATACATTCCCAACCCAAGGACAATAATTCCGATGTTTTCAATGCTGTGATACGCCAGCAGCGTTTTGAAATCATGCTCTTTGAGGGCATAAATAACACCCAATACCGCCGAAATTGTACCGAAGGCAAGGAGAATGAACCCCCACCACAAGTCCGGTTGCAGGACATCAAATGTAAAGCGGCATAATCCGTAAATAGCAACCTTAAGCATTACCCCCGACATTAGCGCCGAAATGTTTGAAGGGGCTGCGGAGTGGGCATACGGCAGCCATTTGTGGAACGGAATAAGCCCGGCTTTGGTTCCAAACCCGATAAAAAGCGCCGCAAAGGCAAGCCCTTTAGCGGCATCCGGTAAAACGGCGGCATTTTTAATATCAAAAGTCCCGCTGTATTTATAAATAACCAAAAAGGCGATAAATAAGAAAAGGGTGCTAAATTGGGTCATTACAAAATAAAAGATGCCGGCTTTTTGTGTTTCGGCTTTTTCTCTTTCGTGCATTACCAGAAAGAACGATGAAATCGACATTATCTCCCAAGAGAAAAGGAACCCGAACATGTTATCCGAAACCACGACCATAATCATGGCAAGGATAAAAAGAGGCAGCAGTGCGGCAAAGATTTGTCTTCTTTTACCGGTAGCCCCGTGCTCTATGTAACTGATTGTATAGATAACCGTGCAAAAACCGACGATTCCGATTAAGCCGGTAAACAAAGACGATAACTTGTCCAAATGAAAGCCGAAAGAGAGCCCTTCGGTAATCGAATAAAAGGTTCTGCCGCAATCAGTGTCGTTTAAAAAGCATAAAACGGAGGAAATTGTGATACAGATAAGCCCTGATAACAATATAAAAAAACCGATACGGCGGTTGTTCCTGCCCGATTTTTTAATTGTAACAAGCGAAAAAACGCAACACAAAAGTAAAATAGCGCATCCGCTTAAAAAAAGAGTTTCCATTAATTACGTTATTTGAACCAATCAAAGGGGGAGGACTAATCCTTGAGGTCTCCTTTAGTCATTCAATTACAAACTTCACGTCCTCGCAATAATTCTAAGCAAAGCCAATTACGTTGTCAAATGCATTTGCGATGCGGAATATTTTTTATTCCGAATGTTTTTAAATTTGCGGTAACCCCTTTTATTTTTAGCGGCAAAAGGCCGAAAAATTATGATTATGCTTGTAACAGCTCATTTATAACGGATAAGGCGTAATCAATGTTAATGGCATAACCCATCCCCTCCACCCCTATGGCGGATATTTTGGCATTTGTAATCCCGATAACTTCTCCGCTCATGTTTACCAGCACCCCGCCGCTGTTACCGGAATTGATTGCCGCACTTGTTTCAATCAATTCTTCCAATGGTTGCCCGTCAACATCGATTGAAACATGAAGCTGCCCGATAATCCCTTCCTTGGCACTTACCCCCATATCGAGGGAATTACCCATTGCAACCACCCACTCGCCGACAGCCAGCTTAGAGGCGTTGCCGATTTTTAAAGCCTTAAGAGATTCGGCATCTATTTTGAAAATAGCGATGTCGGCCGATTTATTGTAACGAATTGTAGTAAGATCAACATCGTAAACGGTGCCGCTGTCAAGCGTAACCTTAATGGTATCCATTCCTTCGATAACATGATAATTGGTAACGATAATCCCGTTATCGTTAAATATCCAACCCGAACCGGCGCCGGTAACAACATAATCATAAGTGAAACTGCCCCAGCCGTATTTGTAAACCTTGGTTGTATTGATAGCTACAACCCCCGCCCTCACGTTTTTAACAACATCGGCAATGTTTTCAAGTACGGGTTTGGTGGTAACCTGTTCGCCCAGATTATCAATTACGGTTTCCAGTTCGGAGATACGGTCGTAAAGTGATGCTAACTCTGAAATTTCACTTTGAATTGCAGATAACTGCCGATTAACTTCCGTTAATTGTTGTTCCAGCGAGCTTATTTGTGTTGCTTTGTCTTTAATTTGCTCGCTTTGATTCGAAAGCATTGAAATTCCGATTAAGCTAACGATAATCAGTGTAATTGTAATCGGTAAAAGCAGCCATTTAATAACAGAATTATTCATATTTAACTCCCTTGGATTAAAGACGAATCGGTGTTTTCGATTAAAAAAAGTCGCGGTTTATTGCCTGTTTATGATTAAGAGCAGGCTAAAACTAAAGGTTTTAACTTCAATCGTACTGCCTTAATTATTATAACAGAGGCAAAGCAAGTATTGAATTTAAATGGGTAATCAGATTACCAATAATAACCCGATAAGTGATAATGCCGCAATAGGCGGCAGCGCCGGCATCGGTTTACCTTTGAGTATAAACGATTGAATCAGATAGGCGCAGATAAGGCCGACCAGCGCAAATGCGGAAACCAAAAAAGCGGAATTTAGGCCCAGAGCAAAATAGACCGCCGAGGTTAAAAGAAGCGGGAAGCCGATATCTCCGCCGCCAAGAATTGAATGATTAAAATGTTTAGGTGTCTCGGAAGCATCAATCTCCTTGCTTTTGGGGCTTCGTAAACTGTCTTTCCATTCTTTGATTGTTGCCGGCAGGACAAAAGCCGGTAAAGTTTCGGACATTTCCATTTTTTTGGCCATCCAAGTCATAAAACCGAAACGGACAGCCAAAAAGTCGTAAAGGGCAATTACAAGAATTATAATCATTGCCGTCCACGGGGATACAAGGCGTCCGAAAACGGCGCCGAGGCTAACCATTGTCAGAATTAAAATAATGTTATGCAGCCAAATGCGAGGCATAAAGAACCATAAAACGCCGATTAAAGCGGCAATGATAATCGATGGAATCAGCGGCATCCAAAAAACTTGTACAATAAAGATGCCCCAGCTAAACAGGAACGCAAAGATTGCCCTAAACAGCATTTTAAGCGCCGATAGGGGAATTACAAAAAGGATTACCGCCAGTACAACTACCACCGCAAAGAAATAAATTAAAATTGCTCCCAGCGACGAAAAAAGAGGTGTTTCGCCTTCTATAATCGTTATTATTTCGGTTACTTGCGTTTGGGTGGCGGTGGTGGTGATAACGGAGTTTGAAACGGTAGCGGTTGTTTCAACGGTTGTTACATTGGTTGTTGTTGAGGTTGTTGTTGAGGTTGTTGTGGTCGGCCATATTATTATGTCTTCAGGTTGGCTGGGGATAATTATATCGTGTTTTTCGAGGTAGGCTTGCTGCTGCATAACAACACCAAAGGTAATCGCTTGGGCGACAATAAATATAAAAATACCCCAGTAAACGGGTTTGATTTTCAAGTTTTTCAAATTCATTATGACCTCATTCTAAATTAGCGGTATCAAAAAGTCCATTTTTACAAATAAAAAGACCATGGATAAAAATCCATCGGTTAATTTCCGCTCCAAGTAAAATTAAAGAGTTACCCTTACGGACTTTGTCGTTTTAAAAGGGAATAAAGGTAAAATATACACAATTTATTGCATTTATTCCAAAAATGCGTTGTTTTTTATAAAAGAACCGTTATAATAAAAACGGATTGTTTCTCAAAAGGTTAGCCGTTTTTTATAAAATTGAGACAGATGGGGTAATTTATGATGATAGAAGTACTGCGCAGTAAAAATCAAACCACTAAACTCCAAATTCTGGTTGAAATAGCTGATAAAGGCCCCGATATCCAACAGCGCGAGATTGCCAAAGAGTTGGATATTACCCCGCAGGCAGTCTCCGATTATATCGCGCAGATGGTAAATGAAGATCTATTATTAGCGCTCGGACGTTCCAGTTATCGGCTTACAAACGAGGGTGTCAACTGGGTAATTAAGTCGTTAAAGGAATTGAATGCGTACAACCAATATATTCAAAAAGCGGTTAACAACATATCGATTTGTGCCGCTTTGGCGGAAGTTGATTTGGCACAAAACCAGCAGATATCATTAAAAATGAAAAACGGGCTGCTTTACGCATCTTCCGGGGAAACCGGCGCGGCAACCGGTTTTACGGTGTCGGCCGCAAAAGCAGGGGAGGATATCGGAATATCCGGAATTGAGGGCATTGTTCCGTTGGAAGCAGGGGAAGTTGTTATTTTTAAAATCGCGGATATTTCCCGCGGCGGATCACGTAAAGTCAATTACGAAACATTAAAAAAATATGCCCAAGAAAACGATATTATTGCCGGGCTTGGCATTGAATCTTATGCGGCTCTTTCCAAAATAAATGCCGACTATTGCCGCTACGGCGTTGTGGAGGCGGTTGTCGAAGCCGCTAAAACAGGGCTTAATACACTTGTTTGCTGTGTGGAAGGCGAATTGGATGGGCTGGTGATTCGGTTGGAAAAAGAAAAAATCCGTTATATTTTGGTTGCCGAATCAAGTTTGTAAAAAAACTCAATTAACCGTGTTGGCCGTCGGTTTATATCCCATAAACAGACGATAGGTTTACCCTAACAATATCTGTTTGCCTCTCTTTTTTGACCCTCCGCCGGAACTTGACAGCTGCTTTGCTTCCCTTTATAATCAAGTGCAATTGATAATTATCAAAATTTCTTTATTTCCAGGAGCCTAATTTGAGAAAGTTTACCAAGTTTTTTGTCGTAATCGGCCTTATTGCCGTTATGGCAATGTCTGTCCCTTTCTTTACCGGCTGTGAGGCGGAAACGGTAACCACAACCAAAACCACAACGGTAACATCAACATCTGCTGCAACCGTAACTTCTGTATCTACCGAAACCGTTGAGAACACTGTTACATCTATATCAACTGTTACCGAAACATTGGTTTCGACTGTAACCGGGGTGGTGCAGTTAATTTCCGTTATCGACGATGCCGGTGTAACTTACACGTTTGAAAAGCCCGTTAATTCAATTATTTCGCTTTCTCCGACGATTACCGAAATGGTTTATTTTGTAAATGCCGGAGATACGCTTATCGGTCGGACCGATTATTGCAGTTATCCCGAAGGAGTAAATCAAGTTGAAAGTATCGGCGGATATTTCGACCCCAATAAAGAAAAAATCCTGCTGTTGGATGCCGATGTGGTTTTAGCCGACAGCATTCAATGTACAACCGGTGACGTGGAATGGCTGCAGTCACAGGGGGTAACGGTTATTGTTCTGGCGCCTTCCGATATCGAAGGTGTTATGCGAGATATTATATTAATCGGTGAGATTACCGGTAATAAAACCGTTGCCACAGATGCCGTAGCAGGGCTTAAGGCAAGAATAAACGCCGTTACCGATGCAATTAGTAATGTTAACGAAGAGGATAAACCCTCGATTTTACATATTACATGGCACGATCCTTTATGGACAGTTGGTGAACATTCGTTCTTGGATGCCATTATCAATATGGCCGGCGGAATTAATATTTTTGCCGATGTAGAATGGGATGTGATGGTAGATTTGGAGCAAGCGGTAGCGCGTAATCCGGATTTTATTACTATAGTATCGGACCAAGGCAGCCGAATTTCTTATGATTATGTTACTGCCGAAGATTCGCCTTTTAAAGCAACCAATGCCTATCTTAACGATTGTGTTTTTATGGTGGATGCCGATATTGTAAGCCGTGCAAGCCAGCGTATTGTAGATGCCTTGGAATTTTATGCCAAGCTTTTCTATCCGGAAATTTTTTCTAATATCTTAATAACCGAGTAAAATTGAATTTGTTAAAATACCCTGTCACCCGAATATCTTTTGCGGGTGGCAGGGATAATCTTTTCGGCTTAAATTAAATCGGCGGTATATTATGGTAACGGCAAATCAAATAAACGCATTAACAACCGCAAAGCGCAAAAGAAGGGTGATTGCCGCTCTTTTGCTGTCGGTTATTTTGCTTTTGGTAATCTTTTTGGCGGTAAGTATCGGCAGTTCTTCTATTCCGTTTTCGACAACCGTCGGTATTATATTATCAAAAATCCCCTTTCTTTCCGTTGAAAAAAACTGGGGCGGAACGACAGAAACGGTGATATTAAACCTGCGTCTGCCGCGTGTGTTATTAGCCGCCCTAACCGGTGCGGCGCTTGCTGTTGCCGGTGCCACTTATCAGGGGCTCTTTCGTAATCCGCTGGCAGATCCTTATTTAATAGGCGTATCACAGGGTGCGGCGCTGGGTGCCGTTATCGGTTTTTTGCTTCCTTTGGGAAGTTCCGCTTGGAGCCTTAACTTTGTTTCGTTATTTGCCTTTGCCGGCGGTCTGGGTGCGGTGTTTTTGGTTTATTCACTGGGGAAAGTCGGTAAAAGCCTGCCGATGACAACGCTTATTTTGGCGGGTGTTGCCCTTGGGGCATTCCTTGCGGCGATTACATCTTATCTTTTAATTACCAGCGGCGAATCTTATCATGGGATGTCGTCGTGGTTGCTTGGCGGTTTTTCATCTCCGAAGTGGGTCCATGTTTGGGTAACACTGCCGATTATAATTTTGGGGGCTCTTTTTATATGCCTCTACGGACGCACATTAAATGTAATGCAGTTTGATGAAGCTCAGGCGCAACAGCTTGGTATTAATGTTGAAAGAACCAAACGAATCTTATTGGTTGTGGCGACTTTAATTACCGCCGCCGCCGTTAGTTTCGGCGGTATTATCGGGTTTGTCGGGATTATAATTCCCCATGCCGTACGTTTAGTTTGGGGGCCCGATTTTCGGTATCTGCTGCCGCTTTCTATCCTGTGCGGCAGTATTTTTCTTATTCTTGCCGATCTTTTGGCAAGAACTGTGATGCCGCCAACCGAAATCCCGCTGGGGATTGTTACCGCATTCTTTGGGGCGCCCTTCTTTTTGTATTTGTTAAAACGTAAGAAAAAGGCTGTTTTTTAGCTTAAGGGAAATATTGTGCAGAAACTACGCTTAAAAAATGTTACGCTAGGGTATGAGAAAAGGGTTGTTTTATCCGCAATCGACCTAGAAGTCGCTTCGGGAGAACTTTTGGGGCTTGTCGGACCCAACGGCTGCGGAAAATCGACGCTTATTAAAGGTATAACGGATGTTATTCCGCTTCAAGGCGGCGAAATTTTCTTTGATGACAAATCGGTTAGTAATATGGCGCGCAGTGAGATTGCCCGTATAATGGCCGTTGTTCCCCAATCCGCCTCTTTGCCGGATGCGTTTACCGCTTTTGAGGTAGTGCTAATGGGGCGTACTCCGCATATGAAATTCTTGGAATACGAAGGCCCGAAAGATATTGAAATTGCCGTAAAATCAATGGAGATTACGGATACCCTGCATCTGGCGGAACGCAGGGTCGGAGAGCTTTCGGGGGGCGAAAAACAGCGCCTCACGATAGCAAGGGCTTTAACACAGCAGCCGAAAATAATCCTTTTAGACGAACCGACATCCAATTTGGATATTAATTATCAGGTTGAAACCTTAGAACTGATTTTGGGGCTTTGTAAAAAAGAGGGGATTGCGGCGCTTGCCGCTTTGCATGACCTCAATTTGGCGGCACAATTTTGCAACCGAATTGTAATGCTGCACAAGGGGGGCATATTTAGTGCAGGAACCCCCAAAGAAGTTGTAACCGCCTTGAATGTTAAAGAGGTTTACGGCGCCGATGTCTATATTTCGGAGCATCCCGTTAATAAATTACCGGTTACGCTTATTACCGGTAACCGCTCAAATAACAACAACCTCTAAGATATTCCGCTCAGCTCTTACTTTTCCTAACAAATCGCCTTCATCTTTCAAAGTAAGCGCTCTCGAATTATCCTAAATCAATTGACATAGCCGATATAACCATCGTAAGTCTCGGAACCGATATTTTTAACCGATTACAGGTGGGTTTTAGAGGGCATTAAAAAAATCAGCCCGGCTTATCGTCGGGCTGATTTTAGGGAGGAATTAGGAAAAAGATCTGCTTGCCTGATTATTCAGCGCTTGCTTCAATTGTTTTCGGCTCGCTTTCAACTTTAACCTGAATTTGCTTCTTCTTTTTCTCTTCGGCTTTGGGCATTACGATTGTTAAAACCCCGTTGCAATAAGAAGAAACAACTTTTTCGGTATCAACGGTATCGGGGAGTCTGAGCGCTCTAAAGAACGAACCGAACGGCCTTTCTTTAACAAGATACTCAACCTCGCTGTCCGCTTCGGGTTTTCTCTCGGCTCTGATAGTCAGAACGTTATCCTCAATCGCCACATCGATTTCTTCGGGTTTAATCCCCGGTACGGCGGCGCTAACAACAATATCGTCGTCCTTTTTGAAAACATCAATCAGTATGTTCCAATCTTCCGCCTCTTCACGGTAGGCAGGTAATCCGCCGATTCGCCATAATCTGTTCATCATGTCCTCCGCTTGTTTTAATTCCCTGTAAGGGTTCCATCTTTGAAGTGCCATATCTAAAGCCTCCTCTTGTTTAATCGTCTCAAAATTAGCAATCTCAATCATCGATTGCTAGAATTATTATACAGTACTGATTATGATTTGTCAATGCTTTGATAAACAATTATTAAGTATTAGAGGCGAGAAATGCGTTGTGAACAGCAAAAGCGGATGGTTTGCGGTGGGAAAAATAAAAAATGTAAGCAGCTCTTACGGAGCTGCTTACGCTAATCTCTGATGTAAATCCGGTTTGTTTTAATTCCTCAGGCTGTGGATGGGGGCGGGGATTCGTCCGCCTCTGGCAATAAACGCCTCGCTCGAAAACCTGTTAACAGCCATTACCGGACCGCCGCCCAAAAGACCGCCGAATTCAACAATATCGCCTACGGTTTTACCGGGGGCGGGAATGATTCTGACTGCTGTGGTTTTGGTATTAACCATACCGATCGCGGCTTCGTCGGCAATAATGGCGGAAATAGTCGATTCGGGGGTATCTCCGGGAACAATAATCATATCCAAACCTACGGAGCAAACACAGGTCATCGCCTCCAGTTTTTCGAGGCTAAGGGCTCCGACTTTAACGGCTTCAACCATTCCGGCATCTTCGCTTACCGGAATAAAGGCCCCCGAAAGTCCGCCCACCTGAGAGCTGGCCATCGTACCGCCCTTTTTAACCGCATCATTTAGCAGTGCCAATGCGGCGGTAGTTCCCGGTGCGCCGCATCTTTCCAAACCCATATCTTCCAAGATATTTGCAATGCTGTCGCCGATAGCCGGTGTCGGGGCCAAAGAAAGGTCAACAATGCCAAAAGTAACCCCCAAGCGTTTTGACGCTTCGTTGGCGACCAGTTGTCCGACACGGGTAATCTTAAAAGCGGTCTTTTTAATAGTTTCGGCAATCTCGGTGAAATCGGCGTTCGGTGAAATCTTTTTTAAGGTATTATGCATAACGCCCGGTCCGCTTACCCCGACATTGATAACGCACTCCGGTTCTCCGATTCCGTGAAAAGCCCCCGCCATAAAGGGGTTATCTTCCGGGGCGTTACAAAAAACAACCAATTTAGCACAGGAAATCCCCGAATCTTTTGCTGAAAGCTGAGCTGCTTTTTTAATTACTTTGCCCATTTGGGCGACGGCATCCATATTAATCCCGCTTTTAGTGGTGGCAATATTTACCGAAGCGCAAACCCTTTTTGTTTCCGATAATGCTTCGGGGATAGAATCAACAAATTTTCTGTCTCCGTCGGTGTAGCCTTTATGCACAAGCGCGCTGTAACCGCCGATAAAATCAACCCCTGTTGTTTCGGTGGCTCGGTCCATCGCTCTGGCAATCTTAATATAATCGTTTCCCGCACCTTCGCCGATAACGGAAATAGGGGTTACCGAAATACGTTTGTTGGTAATGGGAATCCCGTATTCCTTTTCGATATCTTCGCCGGTTTGCACTAATTTTTCGGCTTTACGGGTTATTTTGTCGTAAACGCGTAAGGCCAGCGCATCCATATCGTTATGAGCACAGTCCCTTAAAGAGATTCCCATGGTGATGGTCCTGATATCCAAACTCTCGTTGGATATCATTTTAATTGTTTCCAAAATCTCGTAAGTATTTATCATCCCTTACTCCCTGTCGGCTTGCTATCCTTTTAACTTGGACAGTATTATATTTCGTGCATTGCCTTAAAGATATCTTCGCGTTGAATCCTGATTGAAAGCCCCATTTTCTCACCTTGATCATCCAGGTTTTTTGATAACCGGTCAAAGGTGATTTTGGGATTGGATAAGTCTACCAGCATAATCATTGTGAAAATATCTTGCAGGGTCGTTTGAGTGATATCCAGGATATTGACATTGGCCTCCATCAGAATATTGCTGACGGCGGCAATAATGCCGACTCGATCTTTCCCGATTACCGTAATAATACCGCGCATTTCTTTCTCCCCACAATGTTGATGGATTCAATTATACACTAAAGAGGGGATATTCGGCGATGTGCCGGCCATATTGGGGCAATCGAAAATAATCTAAAGGAATGATTTTCCCCAAAAAGAATGCCTTGGCGGTTAAAATCTTATCGCAACGGGAATAAAACACTAATTGGTGATTGCCAAATCTTCCAATTCTTCCGCAATATCATCGGCAGCGGGGGCATACTCCCATTTCTCACAGCGGCCGCCCCAACGTGCCAAAACCTTCCCATCCAATTTAAGCTGAGCTATCTCGCACTGGTTCGGGCAACCGGAGCATATAAACGTTGTTGTTTCGTAAACAATATCACCAATCGAAAATCCTTTGAATTTGGATTTTTGGGCGGTAGCTTTATAGTTTTCCCAAGCGATGATTGCCGCGCCGATTGCTCCCATTACTTCATGATGCTTGGGAACCATTATTTTCGTCCCCAATTCCTCTTCAAAAGCGCGGACAATCGCCTGGTTAAAGGCAACCCCGCCTTGGAAGATAATCGGTTCTTCAATCGTTTTTCCGAGCCCGACATTATTAATATAGTTGCGAACAAGCGCTTGACATAATCCGTAAAGGATATCCGAAGAGCTATGCCCCATTTGTTGCTTATGAATCATATCCGATTCGGCAAAGACGGTGCACCGTCCGGCAATACGAACGGGGTTCTTGCTTTTCATTGCCTCGGCGGCAAATTCTTCGATTTTAATCCCCAGCCTAAGCGCTTGGTGATCCAAAAAACTGCCTGTACCGGCGGCACATACCGTGTTCATTCCGAAATCGGTTACAACGGAATCGCGTATAATTATAATTTTGCTGTCCTGTCCGCCGATTTCCAAAATAGTTTTTACATCGGGATAAAAATGAGTGGCGGCAATGGCGTGAGCGGTTATTTCATTTTTAATAACATCGGCGCCGATAATTTCTCCGGCCAGGTAACGCGCACTGCCGGTGGTTCCGGCCCCCCCGATTTCATAGCCCGGAGGAACCTCATCACTCATTTCGCGCATCAGTTTTTGTATCTGAACGATTGGTTTGCCGCTGGTCGGGATATAACGGTGGGCAATAAGCTCCATATCCTCGTTCATTAAAGCACATTTTACGGTTACCGAACCGACATCAACCCCAATAAATAATTTCTTTTGCATTGTTCCTCCAGTTAACGGTTAAGGCGTCCCGCCTTTTTAATTGCTATCATATCGGTAAAAGCCTCAAGCCTGGTTAACATTCCGGCTTGGGACGTTTGTTCATCACAGTAAATTGCCAGAACCGGCAAGTCTTCCTTTGTTGATGGCATTATACACTGGGCGGTACCCTCCGGCATACATGTAAAAGGCGCAAGATGAACCATACCGTCGTAAACCCCGGTGCTAATTACCTTTTCGCCCACCGTTTCCCAACCGTCTCCGCCGATATCTCTTTTGAGATAGGGCATAGCGGCTTTATGGACGTCGCGCCATTGGTCAAGCCCGAGCGGGTTAAATAATAATCCTTTTTTGACCCAGCGTGAAAGATAAAGGCTGCGAGTGGTTGCGACCCCGAGTTTTCCGAGTTCCAGTTCTACGTCCATATTGGCATAGGGGTCAAGCACAACGTATATTTCGCCGACAACAAGTATTTTTAACGGTTCGTAGTCCGCTATTGCTTCGATTGAACTCATTTCTTCGCCGTACTCTTTAACTACCGCTTTAAGCGAGCGGTAATCCGAGGCATCGTCAATTGCCTGCAAGCTTTTTCGGTAAATCGGGGTGGTTGTTCCCTTTACCTTTTCAACGGCGCGCATATTGTTTGCCAGGATTTCCATATCGTCAAGGGCGGTTATTTTGGCTATTCCGAACCCAAGCGCCGCAATAACCTTACGCCAAGGGGCATTGTTGGAGACACTCCTTAAGAGATTTAAAAATCCTTTAAGTTTTTCTTCCGAAAGCCCCGTAAGCATCATTTTAACGTCATAACCCATATCGCGCAGGATTTGCTCCTGAACCTTAAAATAGTATCCCATGCGGCATGTGCCGTGTCCGGTTACGTTTAGGATATGGTCCGCTCCAAGCTCTGCGGCTTCAATCATATTCCCTAAGTTAAGTTTGAAGGGGATACATACACCTTCGGGTGAATATTTGGTTGCCAGAGAAAGCGTCCTTTTATTGCATTTTGGCGGTACCACATAATCCACTCCCAGCGGGTCAAGCATGGCTTTTACGGCTATGTAAGCATTGCCGATATGAGGGAAAGTTATGCGCATTTTTCGTTCCTCGCTTTTGCTCTTTGTATCATATCTAAAAACGCTTCAATTCGGGTTACAACACCGGCCTCTGCGGTGTGTTCTTCTACGGTTAGCCCCATAAACGGGATTCCTTCGTCCCTGGCTTGCCTTTGTACTAAGTTCATCATCAGCGAGTCGGGGCCGCAGGCAAAGGCCATTATGCCGATTATTCCGTCAACTTTGATGCGCGTAAAATAATCGCCGGCGCCGACAACATCTTCTTCGGATTCCCAATAATTTTTGGCAAGCCCGGCAAATTGGGTATGGTTGTTATTATCGGAATTATGCGCTTCATCGGCCATTTCGGGGGTAATAATATTGGCTCCGGTTGCGCGAAGTTTTTTAATTAAATTATGGCTGACTTGCTCGTCATACAGTATGTATGGGTGTCCGGCAATTCCGATAGTTAATCCGCTATGGTTTTTTTGCGTTACTTCAATTGTCTGCTTGTTTTCCAAAAGGCTCATTGCCTCTATTCTTGTAAGGTGATCCTTAGCGGTAATTTCATGATAACGTTTATGTACCTGCCAGGCATATTCGGCGGCTTTTTTAATCTTAAACGGGTTTTTGGTAAAGTGTTTTCCGAGGGAATATATTTGCCGGTACAAATAGCGTTTGCCGCGGCTGTAATCAAATTCAATTTCCAATATTGGGGGTACGCCGGGAACTACCGCCTTGGCCAAATCGGGCAGCGCTAAAAAGCGGGAGCAATTATAAACCTTTTTGGCCGTACTGCGGACGACCGGAATCAAGATTTTATCGCACTTATCGCTTAAGGAAAGAACATGCCCGATAAAGACTTTTACCGGTAAACAGGTGTCGGAAACAACCAGCAAGGCCCCTTGTAAAATCAGTTCTTGGTTAGTTTCTTCCGAAACAACAACCTCGGCTCCGAGTTGTTTTAAAAAAGTACTCCACATCGGAAAATACTTGTAGTAGAGCAAAGCTCTGGGTATTCCTACTTTACAGCTCATTTTTTCCTCTCGATATAATGTGAAAAATTAAACTGTAACAATGTCCGGGCAGGCATCGTTACCTTCTATTCCGTCTAAAAAACTGTCTACCGATTCTTCGATAAACCGTTTATCACTCAGATTGCTTGATTGGAAAGCATCTTTGGTGAAATTAAACATCAATATAATGGCAAGAATGCAGCGGGCAGAAACCTCGGTGTTATGAGGTTTTAATTCGCCGGTCTCGATTCTTGACAATAAAAACTGCTGCAATATTAATGAACATTCGTTTGATAAATTACCCCAAACCCTTTTAACCTCGGCATTCGAGTGGGCTTCCTGTAAAAATATTTTGGCGGCATCGTTTTCGCGTGTAAACATACTTGAGAATTCGATGGCGATATTCTTTAAAACCTTACGGCACGGTTCTTCCGGGTTTGTTAAAATTGCTCTTAATTGCGGCAGAAAACTGTGTTTTTCAACTACCGCTTCCAACAGTTTTTCCTTGCTGGGGAAGTAGTGATACATAAGCCCGTCCGATATACCGGCACTGCAAGCAATATCTTTGACTGTAGTCCCCGCAAAACCCTTGTGCGCAAACACCGAAAGAGCGGTATCCAGAATTTGGGTGCGCCTCTCTTCCGTTTGGATCTTTCTTAAGTTAGGCTTTGTTTTATTCGTTTTCATTGAATTAGCATTCAATGAAAATGTTAGCATTCTAAAGGTGTAATGTCAAGACCGGACGCTTAAAATAGTTATTTACTAAGTTTGTTTGAATTCTGTAAAACTTTGGGGCTGTCTTCTATTCAAAATCCTTGGGAACGCCGCAAATCATTACAAAGTCATCGGTCGCCGAGGTGTTTTTATACTGATGCTTTTCATTCGCCAAAACCAGCGCAAAATCGCCTTCTTTTACGGTAAACTCACCGTTTTCGGTAACCAGCGCACCCTCTCCGCTTATTACATAGTTCATATGTTCGTAGGGGTGGATGTGGTAGGGGGTATGTCCGCCCGGGCTAACCGTAAAAACCCTAAACGAAAAAACGGGAGCGCCGTTTTCCCTCGATAGCGGTATTTGTTTAAATACGTCTTTCGCTCCTTCCATCTGAGCGGCAAACTTTGTGGTTTTAGCAAGGTTGGTTATGTACATAATCCCTCCAAAAGCAGTCGGTGTTTACAAATAAATTATATCGCTATTATCGGTAACAAACAACAGAAAAGGCTTTCGGTCAAATGTTGTGGCTAGCGGTTATTAACAATGGTTAGCTCGTAGAGCGGTCTGAAATCGGGGTCGCGAAAAACTAACGTACATTCATTGTTTTCAATAGTTATATCAATAAATGCGTATTTGTTTTCGGAATTCCAAATACTAAAAGGTGAAATATAGGTAGGCTCAGGCTCCGATAAACCGCCGAAGGCGCCGCAGACGGCATAGGTAACCCCGTTACTTTCCAATACCTCTGTTTTGTGGGCGTGCCCCGAACAAACCAGGTCAACTTTGTATTTATTAAAGATCGGGGTAATTTTATCGATTGTTTCTTCGTTATCGAACCATTCCCATCCGTAGTAAGAGATTCCCGAGGCGTAGTAAAAGCCGTGGCTTAAGATAATAGTCCAATCATCGGCGGATATACTTTCCAGTTCTTCTTCCAGCCATTGCGCCTGTTTAGCGCTAAAACTCTCTGCACTCCATTCCACATCCAAGACAAAAAGATGAATATTTCCCATATCAATTCTATTCCATAAACTCGTTTTTTCGTCCGCACCGATTTTTGAGGGAGCGACATATTTAAAGTGATTGCCAAACCCCGCAAACAGGGTATCGTGGTTGCCGGCGGCATAGACGGTGGGGATATTGGCGGTAACGGAATTAAAAGAATGCAGGGCTTGGTTCCATTGGCTGCTTACAAATCCGTATTCAACAAGATCCCCCAGGTAACAAAACAAATCAAAATTGTTATTCGGGTTAGCAATTGCGCTAAGCATCGCTTCCGTTAAATCGTTGCGCGCATCCGATGCTCCGTAATGCGCATCAGAGGCAACGGCAAAGTGCAATTGTTCGGGCTTTGGTGTTGAAAAATAGATTGGGGTGTTATTATTAAGCCGATAAAAATAATCGGTACCCGGTTTTAAATCGGTTAATTTAAAAAAGTGTTTGTTGGTTCTTTTATCTTCGGTAAGCGTGATAATATTGTCGTCATTACCCCACGTCAGGCTCATTTCGGCGGTGGTTTTTGCGGTTGTGAAATAGATTGCCATATCAGGGATATTGTATTCTCCGTTACTTCCGGTTAAGAGGAGTTGGGGCGGGGTATCAACAAAGCGCGGTGAAAATACCCCGCTTAAAGTTGAAAACAACAGAATCGGTAAAATTACAGCCGGAATTGCAAGTGTTACGGCCGGTATCGATAATCGGAGGAGCCTTCCGCCGTTTTTTCTAACCTTAATCCAGATGTATAAAAGCCCCAATATCGGCAGAATCAGAGCAATTACCCCAAAAACCGCAAAAACAATCTTAAAAAATCCGTTGACATGGTAAAGCCCGTAGGTTCCGTGTTGGGAAAAGGCCCATATAAAAAAGATTATAATCAAAAAAGAGCCGATAAAGGCGATAATTCCGGGGAAAAACTTTTTCAAAACTTGTATCATTTGGTTAATTTAATCCGTTCTGTGTGAGCATATAGTAGGGAGAATTGAGATTTGTGTCAAGAAAAACATTGCCAACGGTAAATTATATTGCATAACTAATAAAAAATTTTTTCTCAAACGTGTTTAAAATCACATTTTACGGGCGCTTATTTTGGTATATTGTTATTAAGGAACAACAAGGGTAAAATATAACCTGCGTAATCAAAATAAAACAGTCTTTAAGGAGTAAGCTTATAATGTCAAAATATGTTTGTATTGCTTGCGGTTGGATTTATGACCCCGCTCTGGGCGACCCCGACAGCGGAATAGAGCCGGGAACGGCGTTTGAAGATATCCCCGACAGCTGGGTTTGCCCTGTGTGCGGTGTATCAAAAGATATGTTTGAAATAGTTGATTAAGAACATCAATTAAAAAACAAGGAGGGATTTGATGGTAACTCAGATTGCGGAAAATGTTTATTGGGTCGGTGTTGTGGATTGGTCGTTAAAACATTTCCACGGGCACGAGCTTTCCACTCATCGCGGGTCGTCATATAATGCTTATCTGATTATTGATGAGAAGGTGGTACTCGTTGATACGGTGTGGACCCCGTTCCAGGACCAACTAATTGAGAATATACGCGAGATTATCGATCCTGAGAAGATTGATATTGTTGTTGCCAATCATGCCGAGATTGACCATTCCGGCGGGCTTCCGGCCATAATGCGCTATGCCAAAAACGCCACGGTTGTAGTATCACAAAAGGGCAAGGAAAGTATCGAAGGGCATTTTCACCAGCCGTGGAATTTCCAAACAGTCAAAACCGGCGATAAAATCAATATCGGCAAACACGATCTCGTTTTTGTTGAAGCGCCGATGCTGCACTGGCCCGATAGCATGTTTACCTATTTAACCGGTAAAAATATCTTGATGCCCAATGATGCGTTCGGTCAGCACTATGCCACTTCGTCGCTTTATAACGATGAAGTTGACCAGGAAGAACTTTACGAAGAAGCCTTAAAATATTATGCCAATATTTTGACGCCTTTCAGTAAGCTGGTGTTAAGAAAAATCGACGAAGTTCTGGCGTTGGGGCTGCCGGTTGATATGATTGCCCCCAGCCATGGTGTGATATGGCGCAAAAACCCTTTACAGATTGTTGAGAAGTATCAGGAATGGGCCTCACAGGTACCTGAGCAGAGTGCCGTTATTGTTTACGACACAATGTGGGAGGGGACACGCCATATGGCTGAAGCTATCGGTGAAGGGCTTGCCGCAGAAGGAGTCCCTTACAAGATATTCCATGCCGGCTTAACCGACAGAAACGATATTGCTACCGAATTATTTAAAACAAAGGCAATCATTGTCGGGTCGCCCACTTTTAACCAGGGGGTTCTGCCGACTTTAGCGCCCGTTTTAGAGGATTTAAGGGGCTTGAAGTTCCAGAATAAAATCGGAGCCGCTTTTGGCACATACGGCTGGAGCGGGGAAAGCCCCAAAATTATTGAAGAACATCTTAATAAGTGTAATATTGCGGTTGTTGCGGAAAGCGTAAAAGCGAAATGGCAACCGAAGCCCGAGGAACTGGCACAGTGCCGCGAAATGGGAGCGGCGGTAGCTAAGGCCGTTAAAGCAGAATAAAATCTCCGTAATAAAAAAGAAGTGTTTAACATTAAAAAAACCGTGCAAAACGCACGGTTTTTTGTTTTCCGGTTGAGTTAAGAATCCATTTTATAAATATTATCGCTTACGGTAACACACTCCTCGGACACCTGATGGCAGTGCGTTGCAACTTGTTGTAAGTGATACGCCTCGGCGTCAAGGCAATTGGCAAGCAGTTTCATTTTTTCTTCGTATTCGGCGAAAGCTTTTTGAATAGTTTCTAACAAGTTAAACCTTCCTTTTACGCTGGTTTGTTTTAATCCGATAAAGCCTTCGGATTAAATAAAAACCCGCCTCCAAAAGGTGGGTTTTTACGATAGTGAACAAATATACAACGGAATATTAAGCGCTGTCAAATTTATTCCGCATAAACCCTTACAACGGTATTTTTTCTTTTGTTTTTACTTTCGACGTTGACTTCAAGATCTTCCAGTGCGGTTATCAGTTCTTCGATGTTCTCCGGTTTAATATTACGCAAGTCAAACTCAATCCCTTTTTCTTTTAAAGAAGAATCTATTTGAGAATAGACGGCCGGCGGAATAATCGAAGTCAGCTTCATGCCTGCTCTGATAAGTGCAATCGGCACACGGATATTAACGTTGTCGTCTGAATCTTCATCGTCTGAGTCTCCGTTATCCGCTGTGCGGTAATTAGGGTTGGGGATAGTTTCAACCTTAACATGTAAATATTTAAGATTTTTAGGCGATTTTATCGGCTCGGCGCTTTCCGTTTCATTATCCACCAGTAAAAGCAGCCTTTCCGCTTCTTCGGCGCTGATTTTATTTGCAGCCAGCATTTCGAGTATTTTTCTTTTATTATTCATTGTTATCTCCTTACTGATTTTATTGTTAATTACCGAAAGTAGAGTTCCAATTCGTCTTTGCCTTTTATATCGATTTTTAAATCTTTGAGATTACATAAAACGGAATATATTCGCGGCCCCAATTGGAGGAGCGGCTTACCCCAACCGAAAGGGTAGAGTACAAGCGCAATAATTAGTACAAGCGGCGACAGTATTAACGCTAAGGGGGCAATAATTAACCACACTAAAAAAAGAGGCAGCCAAAGATTGATATTTGTTTTGTTGTTAACCATTTTAATTTTTATAAACAGCGGCGGGATAATCATTTCTTTAACTTCTCAATGGCCTCATCGGCGGTTATTTCCCCGCGCTCAAGCCTCGCCAGTATTTCCTCTTTGGAAGAAACAGGAAGAGTTACCGTAAATTCAAATTGCGCCGCGATTTTGGTTAAGCGATTTTTAACGGTCGGGTAGCTTATTCCAAATGCGGCTTCCATTTCTTTGATGGAGCCGTGGCATCGTACAAAAGCCATTACAAAAACCTGATCCTCGGCGGATAATTTTGCCAGAGGAGGTAATTCAAACTCACCCGTTATTTTGATGTTTTTGTTGGGGAGTTTTACTTGTTCAACCAAGAACAGATTATTGCCGGTTAACTGTGTTAACTCTATCCAATCCTGTGCCATCTCAACCTCCTTTATTTCGGGGTAAAATTAACTTGTTTAATTATATGTTAGCATAAATATTAAAAAAATCAATACATAAATTAAAAATAACAATAATTTGGGGGTATGTTTTGAAATTATTTGTATTTGCCGGGAAATGTACTTATAAATATGTACAAAATATGAATAATATGATATATTTGATAAATCAAATAATAAGAGTTGTCGAGAGGGTTTTGGTATGGAAGATAAAGATATGAAATGTAAGGAGCATAAATTTTACGGCTCTACAACGGTTGGTGAGCGCGGACAAATCGTAATTCCGGCTGAGGCTCGCCGTGATTTGGATATAGCCCCTTCGGCTAAATTACTGGTTTTTGGCGGGCCGGGAGGCGAAACCTTAATGATTGCGCGTGCCGATTCAATGGCAAAGTACATAACGAATGCCAAGGATTTAATGACGCGTATGGAAGAGCTAATCGCCAAAGAAGAGGGAGAATAATAAATAATTTTGCCGTCCCGGAATCGTTTGATAGTTTTTCGCCGATGGCGCTTACAATATGTCTTTAAGGTTGGGAGTTTACACAGTTCGCTTTTACTGTGCGGGGTGTTTAAAGGCCGATACGATAAACAAATTGTTATCGCTGTTGTTCTTGCCCCCGAAAAGGTTTAGACTGTTTTTTATTCTTCCGTTACTCGAACCGTATTCTTTATTTACCGATTGAAATATAATTTTAGATGACTCAAATTATACATGTGAATCTTCCCTGTACAATTTTTATTTAAAAATAGAGGCTATTTGAAATAAATGTTAAAACTGATTAAGCATCTTAAGCCCTTTGGTTGGGTGATACTTACGATATTCGCGCTCTTATTCGGTCAGGCAATGAGCGACCTTTCATTACCGAGCTATATGTCGAAAATAGTTGATGTCGGCATACAGCAGGGCGGTGTCGAAAAGCCGGTTCCGGAAGTTATCAGAGAAGGCGAGTTTAATAAAATAACCCTTTTTATGACCGACGAAGACCAAGAGTTTGTTGGAAACAACTACATTTTACTCGACAAACAATCACTTTCCGCAGATGATTACAACAAATATCTAAAATCTTATCCCGCGCTGGCCTCGAATCCGCTGTATAAACTCAACACAAAAAATAACATTACAATTGATCAGCTGGGCGCTATCTTTGAGCAAGTTATACCGGTGGTGGCGGCTATTGAACAAGGCGGCACGGAAAACTTCCCCGGCGACGTTTGGCAAATACCGGAAGGCACAGACCCGTTTGAGGTAATTGCCGCACTGCCCCCTGCGCAGTGGGAAGTCATGCGCGATACCATTCTTGATAAGGTCAATACGGCACTTGAGAGCGTGCTTAAGCAGTATGCCATCGCCTATATTTCGGCCGAATATAAAACAATCGGCGTGAACGTTAACAGCATGCAGACTGTTTACATGCTCAAAATAGGGGCTTTAATGCTTTTATTAACCCTTGCCAGCGCAGCTGCTTCAATTGCGGTCGGTTTCTTGTCGGCGCGCGTTGCGGCAGGGCTGGGACGCAATTTGCGCAAGCAGTTATTCGAAAGGGTTGAAAGCTTTTCCGGTACCGAATTTGACAGGTTTTCGACAGCTTCCTTAATTACCAGAACAACCAACGACATAACTCAAATCCAGATGCTGATGGTGCTGCTGTTCAGAATTGTCTTTTATGCCCCCTTATTGGGCATCGGCGGCGTAATTAAGGTAATCGGAACGGATAGCTCAATGCTTTGGATTATCGCCGCGGCGGTGGCGGTTTTAATGACGTTAATGGCAATTATTTTTGCGATAGCATTACCGAAATTCCGTATCGTTCAAAAATTGGTGGACAGGCTGAATTTGGTAACACGCGAAATGCTTACCGGCCAGATGGTGATTCGTGCTTTTAATACTCAAGGGTATGAAGAATCCAAATTTGATGTTGCCAATAAAGATATCACCAAGACCAACCTTTTTATTAACCGCATCATGGTCTTTATGATGCCGGCGATGATGTTTTTGATGAATGCCGTGATGATTCTGATTATGTGGGTCGGATCGCACCAGGTTGATATCGGCTCAATGCAGGTCGGCAGTATGATGGCTGTTATGCAATACGGAATGCAGATTATAATGGCGTTCTTGATGATTTCAATAGTATTTGTGATAATGCCGCGTGCCAGCGTTGCCGCAACAAGGGTAACCGAGGTAATTGAAACGCAGCCGACAATCAATGACCCTCAAGAACCGCAAGTATTTGACGAAGATTTTAAGGGTATTATCGAATTTAAAAATGTATCGTTCCGTTATCCGGGCGCCGAAGATGACGTATTAAAAAATATTACATTTACCTCAAAGCCGGGCCAAACGACGGCCATTATCGGAAGTACCGGAAGCGGTAAATCGACCTTAATTAATTTAATCCCCCGTTTTTATGACGTTACCGGAGGCAGTGTTACCATTGACGGAATTGATGTGCGCAGCGTAACACAACACAATTTGCGGGATAAAATCGGCTATGTTCCTCAAAAGGCGACACTCTTTTCGGGCACCATCGGCAGTAATATCCGTTATGCCGATGAAGATGCCACGGATGAAGAAATAACCAAATTCGCTAAAACAGCTCAAGCCCTTGATTTTATTTCCGAAAGCGAAAGCGGTTTTGAGACTGCCGTATCGCAGGGTGGGGCTAATCTCTCGGGCGGGCAGAAACAACGTTTATCAATCGCACGGGCTTTGGCGAAAAAGTCGCAAATATACCTTTTTGACGACAGCTTATCAGCCTTGGATTATAAGACCGATAAAGCCCTTAGAAAAGCAATGAAAAAAGGAATGTCGAATGCCACGGTTCTGATTGTAACCCAAAGGGTCAGCACCGTTATGAACGCAGACCAAATCGTTGTTCTTAATAACGGCGAGGTTAGTTGTATCGGGACACATAAAGAATTAATGGAAAAGTGCAATATCTACCAAGAGATTGCCTCGTCTCAATTGTCGAAGGAGGAACTTCTGTAATGCCTGAACAGAATCGACAAAACGGGACAAACTATAACAATTCCAAGAGAACACCTCCGATGGGCGGCAGGGGTTTTGGCGGAGGGCCCATGCACGGGGCGGGGATGGGGGGTGAAAAGCCGAAGAGTTTTAAGAAAACCATGAGGACTTTCTTAAGATATTTGAAGCCGTACCGCTTTTCACTGATTTTAGTGCTTATTTTTGCGGTTGCCAGCACCGTCTTTACTATAGTGGGGCCCAAACTTTTCGGTAACGCTACCACCAAACTATTTGAAGGGGTGATGGCTAAGGCAGCCAATATTCCCGGGGCGGCAATCGATTTTAACTATATCGGTAACATTGCCCTTTTGCTGCTTGGTATCTACCTTTTAAGTATGGCTCTCAGCTATATTCAAGGCTATATTTTATCGGGTATATCAATGAAGGTGACTTATAACTTCCGTAAAAATATAGCCGAGAAAATTAAACGGGTACCGTTTAAGTATTTCGATAAAAGCAGTCATGGTGACGTTTTAAGCCGTGTTACCAACGATGTGGACACCGTAAGCAATACCTTAACCCAAAACCTTTCTCAGATTGTAACGTCGGTTACAACGATTATCGGTGTTTTGGTGATGATGCTCTCCATTAGCTGGATGATGACATTGGTTGCTTTAATTGTAATCCCTATATCGTTGGGGTTAATTGCCGTGGTTGTCAAAAGATCTCAAAAATACTTCAGGAAACAGCAAACTTATTTGGGACATGTCAACGGCCATGTTGAAGAGATGTATGGCGGCCATATCGTAATGAAATCGTTTAACGGGGAAGAAAAATCAATTCAACAGTTTGATAAGTTAAACGAAGAGCTTTATGATTCCGGCTGGAAATCACAGTTCTTATCGGGGATGATGATGCCGATAATGAATTTTGTCGGTAACTTATCCTATGTAGGGGTGAGTATACTTGGCGGGTATTTGGCTGCGAACGGAACTATTAAAGTCGGTGATATTCTCGCCTTTATCCAGTATGTCAGATCCTTTAACCATCCTATAGGACAGGTAGCAAATATAGCTAATATATTGCAGTCTACGGCTGCGGCGGCAGAACGTGTATTCGAATTTTTGGATGAAGACGAGGATTTGCCGGATCCCGTTGATTTTACAAAATTAGCGCAAGTTAACGGAGACGTTTCCTTTAATGGAGTCCGTTTCGGATATACACCGGATAAAGAAATCATTCATAATTTCTCGGTTGATATCCGCTCCGGGCAAAAGGTTGCCATTGTCGGGCCAACCGGTGCCGGTAAAACGACACTGGTTAAATTGCTTATGCGTTTTTACGATGTTGACGGCGGTTCTATTTCAATTGATGGCATCGATATCAAACAATTTAGCCGCGAATATTTAAGGGACATGTTTGGGATGGTGCTCCAGGATACATGGCTCTTTAACGGTTCTATTCGGGAAAATATAAGTTACAGTAACCTTGTGGCAACCGATGAAGAGATTGTTGCCGCGGCAACTATGGCGAATGCGGATCACTTTATACGCACTTTACCGCATGGTTACGATATGGAATTAAACGAAGAGTCAAGTAATATCTCACAAGGAGAAAAGCAGTTACTGACAATAGCCAGGGCATTCCTTGCCGACCCCAAAATACTGATTTTGGATGAGGCGACCAGTTCGGTAGATACAAGAACGGAAGCTTTAATTCAGAAAGCAATGGAAGATTTGATGAAGGGTCGTACAAGCTTTATTATTGCCCATCGGCTTTCGACTATCCGTAACGCCGATGTAATTTTGGTAATTAGTAACGGAGATATTATAGAGCAGGGGACCCATGCGGACTTAATGGCTGCCAACGGTTTTTATGCCTCCCTTTATAACAGTCAGTTTGAGGGGGCCGAAGTTTAACAAGCAAGCGGTGTGAGGCGGGTTTTGCTACCGCTTCGCACCGCCGGTTGACAATATAGAATAATTATTATTGACAAATAAAGCGGATTATTGTATTCTGATTTCGGTGGTTATAAGTTAGGTCATTATGTACTATATTTCTATTGCAACAGTTTACTCTTCAAATTTCCCCAACGTACGTTCATTGAATTATTTACAAGTAACGGATGACCATGACCCATGCCAACTAATATAAGGAAGGAGGTCATCCATGAGCTTTACTGAGAAATCCATTGTATGCTCTGATTGCGGCGCTACTTTTGTTTTTAGCGTTGAAGAGCAGGAATTCTTTGAGTCAAAAGGCTACACCAATGAACCGAAGCGTTGTCCTACTTGCCGCCAGGCTAGAAAGCAAGAGCGTCTTGGGAATAGTGGTGGGTTCGGTGGCGGAAGACGTCAGATGTTCCCGACTGTTTGTGCAGAATGTGGTAAAGATACGGAAGTTCCGTTTGAACCGCGTGGCGACAAACCGGTCTATTGCAGCGACTGCTATAGAAAGAACAGAGCCTAGTAACTAAGAGTTGGTTTATTATACAGGGGCATACCTATAAAGTATGCCCCTTTTGAATTTATAACGGCGGTTAAAACAACAAGCGGACAAATAGTTTGCATATACGGTTGTGTGTTATACTTGTCTATTAAATTAAATAATGTCGTAATCCTCAGGTGTTCTTTATCCAAGTATTGCTTTCGGAATGCCCTTAACGGGACGGCTTTGTTTAAAAATATTTTAAGGAGCGATTGAATGGCAAATAACGGCAGTGTTGTAAGAGTTCATTATACCGGAAGGCTTGATGACGGGAGTGTTTTTGATTCTTCCCTAAACCGCAGCCCTTTGGAATTTAAACTGGGCAGCGGTCAAGTTATCCCCGGCTTTGATGAAGCTGTACTGAGTATGAGCGTCGGTGAAACGAAAACCGTTACAATCCCGGCCGAACAAGCTTACGGGCCGAGGCATGAGGAATTGATATTGGTGGTAGAGAAAGAAAAACTCCCCGCCGAATTAAACCCGCAAGTTGGCGATAAACTGCAGATGAGGCAACCCGATGGAGCCCCCGTTACGGTTGTTGTTACTGAAATAACCGAAGATGCGGTTACCTTGGATGCCAATCATGATTTGGCAGGAAAAGATTTAACGTTTGAGTTAACTCTTGTAGAAGAAAAATGACTATATCGTAGCTTCTTGTTTATTGCTTAAAGTTGGCACTTTTTCGAATTTTTCAAAAAAGGATGCGATTCGATCAATATACCCCTCAGGGTCAATCCCAAAAGTCTTGGTATGTCCGGCATTCGGGACGTACCAGACTTCATCCAGGGGGTTGTCGGAAAGCTTAAGCAGCCTTTCCGTGGTATCGACTGTTACCCAATCATCTTTATCGCCTTGGATAAAAAGAATCGGACACTTTACACTGGCAACTTTATCCGCCGGATTGGTTCTGCGGAATCCGTACATTATGCGTGCCATTATCCAAACCCCGACTGCCAGTAATATCACAATCGGGCGCGGCAACTTCAACATCGAAGCCCCTTTTTGAGAAAAGACCCTGACAACGCTTGTAAAGCAACTGTCGGCAACAACTGCATCAACTTCCTCCGCGCTACTAAAGGCGACCGTAGCGGCGGCACCTGCAGAAAGACCGATAAGCCCGATTTGTTCATTGGGGCCGTTTCGTTTCTTAATAAAGTCAATTGCACCGCCGATATCTTCTTCAAAATTAGTAAGGACAATCCCTTGCCCTTCCGATTCCCCGCGTCCGCGCTGATCAAAAAAGAGGACATTAAAGCCCCTTTCCACAAAGCCTTTGGCCATATTAAGGCTGTTGATACGATAGTCTACGCGGTTTTGCCGCATTCCTGTAATTAAGACAATCGTAAAAGCCTTTTTGCCGGGCATATACCAACCCTTTAGCGTCAAATTATCTTTGCGGCTGGGAAAAGATACATCTTCGTATTCAAGCCCGATTTTAGAGGGGTTATCCTTGACGGGCAAGCGCGGAATACGTACAAGAACATATGCTGCCAGTGTGGACAGAATAACATATATCAAAACGACAATTCCGATTGTTGACCATACAGAGGTTTGGCCCATAAATCCCCCTCAGCTATACACAGAGTATTATGAACTTATATTTGAATAATCCTATCATTCGGGCGCAAATATTGTCCGGTTAAAAGAGCCTGAATAGCAGAACCATTATACTATTTTTTAGATAGACTTTCATGTTTTTGCGGTTGAAAAATTATCCGGTTAAATCAAAGCCGTTATGTATCTAAAACCTATCTTTTTGTTGCCTTTTTAAAAGAGAGTTTGAGTTTGTAAAATTATCCGTCTATAAGGATGAAGTTAAGAGTTATCGCAGTGCAGAAACAATCAGGATGTTGGTCGCGATGTTTAAGGTGGTCGTAAGGCATAGCGGATATCGGTTCAGCCGTTAAATATTTACTCAGCGTTCTTAAAAATGCAAGGCGAAGTAGGTTAAGGTTTTTGCTCTTGTGCGGTTTGGATTATTACGGAAAATATCAAAATTTGCTAAAAACCTACTTAAATCCAATCGTTTCTTATTTCATTTGCGGCGGGTTTAATTTGGATTGATAACGCCTCATTTTCCAATCGTTAAAGGCCCTTAACCCTTCATCGTCGCTAAGCACGTTCCAGTATTTGTAATAATCCGAAACGTAGAATTTAGGTGTGTAGGCTGTCTCCACCGTTATAACTTTATCCGCAGTTTTCTCAACGTTTAAGACGGCGGCGGCAGGGGCTGCCGGTACGGCGACAATAATCTGCTTGGGGCGGCGGCGTCTGAGCGATTCAACCGCTGCCAGCATGGTATAGCCCGAAGCCAGCCCGTCATCAACTACGATAATTGTTTTATCGGTTACGAGTGCCAGCGGCTTGTTTCCGCGATAGAAAATACTGCGCTGTTTGATATTACTTCTAACCAGATTGACCTGATAATTAATCTGCTGCTCGTTTAAATTGATATGTCTTAAAACGGGCTCGTTGTAAATAGTTGTCCCGTCATCGGCTACGGCGCCGAAACCGCCTTCAGGTCTTAAAGGAATCGGGATTTTACGAGAAATCACTAAGTCCAGCTCGGCATTAAGAGATAAAGCAACTTGGACGCCGACCGGAATACCTCCGTTGGGAATGGCAAAAACAATTGCCGATTGGTCCTTATAAGCTTGTAGTTTTTCTGCCAACTTACTGCCGGCATCGTATCTGTTTTCAAAGAGAGCTTGCCTGGAAATATGCAATTTTTTCTCCTTACGATTGAATCTCGTTAATAAGTTCTTTCCCGTACCGCATAAGTATTTTAGCACGTTCTTCGGTGACATTAGTAGCACCAAGCCATGATTGCAGTGTATCGGCCACAGAAAGCCCTTCTATGGCCTGAGAGACGGCCCTTGTGCGGGGGTTGCGCTTTACTTCTTTGGCGATTGTAAAATAATCAGCTTCTTTAAGGGCTTCTTTTATTGCTCCGTCCAGAATCATTTTTTCCGACTCTTGAGTGAGTTTTATTTGTAATTTTACAATTGCATTGTCAATTCTATGTGCGCTGATTGCATTTAAGACGGTTTGTGTGGGGTTAATATCCCCCGGTTCTATTTCGGCCTTGATAGTTATAAAGCGCCTGCCTTCAAGAATGTAGAATTCGTATGAAACCTTCCTTTTATCGGATTTTGGGTTGTCTTCTATCTCCACCAAATAAAAACCCTTTTCATCATCCTCGTCTCCAAAATCCAATTTATCGAGGCTTCCGGAATAGGTCATCGGCGGGTTTTCGTTCATAACTTGATGGCGGTGGATATGCCCCAGGGCAATATAATCAAACGCCGGGTTGGCAATGGTCCCCGGGGGTAGAGCATGTTCTTGTCCGATGGTCATCGAATCTTCCGAACCGGTTTTAACCCCGGTTATCCAGATGTGTGAGGCAAGGATTGCAGGTAAGTTAGGATCAATTTGTTTGGCTTGCATATTAATAATGTTTGCCAGTTTTTCTTGCATCTCGTCGTTGATTTCACTAAATGTCAGATCTGATGCTTTTCCTTTACTCATTAGGGGGCTGCGCCTCATCCACGGCAGTGCCGCGATTTGGATATCCCCTTTAGCGGTGTTGATTTTAAAGACTTCGGGGCGATTGGCAACGTAGATATTTTTTATGGCAAGCGTATCAAATATTTCGGTAGAGGTTGCTCTTTTGGTATCGTTGGGCATATCGTGATTGCCGGCAAGGAGGAAAACGGGGATTCCGGCTTCGGAAAGCCTGCGGATGCGTTTTGCAAATTCCCTCTGTTGTGTTTGGCTGGGGTTGCGGTTTTTGTAGGTGTCTCCGCAAAAGAGTATCAAATCAACCTTATTATCAACCGCATAGTCAACCAGCTTGTCAAAAGTGGCTAAAAAATCCAGCAGCCGTGACGACATTCCCGTTTCAGGGTCTGTGCGCCCATAACTTTCAACCCCCAAATGGAGATCGGCAAAATGAATTATTTTCAACGGCATTCTCCGGTTTTTTCAATATGCCCGCACCAAATTGGCAGATAGTCTGATTATTTCAAAACTTTATCTTTACAAAGTTTATAAGAGACGTCCGCCGGGTGGTAATACATCAAACGGTTCGCCGGCCATTTTTGCGGAGATAGTCTTAGTTAGTTCGCTTATGGGGATACGAATCTGCATCATGCTGTCCCGTTCACGTACAGTAACTTGTTTATCTTCCAGCGAATCAAAATCAACGGTTACACAATACGGGGTACCGATTTCATCTTGCCTGCGATATCTTCTGCCGATACTTTGCGAATCATCATAACTTGTCATCCATTGTTTTCTGACATCGTTATGAATTTCTTTTGCCAAATTAACCAGGTTTTCTTTACGGCTAAGCGGCAGAATGGCTACTTTAAAGGGTGCCAGGGCAGGGTGCAATTTCAATACGGTGCGGATTTCATCCTTATCGGGTTCTTCACAGTAGGCGTTGCAAAGGAAAGCCAAAACCGAGCGGTCCACACCCGCGGACGGCTCAATAACGTAAGGAACGATATGTTCACCCGTTTCATTGTTGACATATTCCAATTTTTTGCCGCTGAATTTGGCATGTTGGGTTAGATCAAAATCACAACGATTGGCGATGCCTTCTAATTCTGACCATCCCATTGGGAACAGAAATTCAATGTCGTAACAACCCTTGGCATAGTGCGCCAACTCATCTTTACTGTGTTCGCGGAAATGCAGTTTTTCAGGATCAATTCCGAGGCCGATGTACCAATTCATGCGTTCGTTCCGCCAATATTCCAACCATTCATCGTCTGTTCCCGGCACGCAAAAGAATTCCATTTCCATTTGTTCAAACTCTCGGCTGCGGAATATAAAATTCCCGGTGGTAATTTCATTGCGGAAGGATTTACCGGCCTGTGCGATGCCAAAAGGCAGTTTTTTGCGTGTGGTGTTAACCACATTTTCAAAATTAACAAAGATTCCTTGTGCGGTTTCGGGGCGCAGGTAAACAATGCTGGCTGCATCTTCAATCGGTCCCATAAAGGTTTTAAACATCAAGTTGAACTGGCGTGGCTCGGTCAGTTCTCCGCCGCATGACGGACAAACTGTGGTTTCCAACGTATCCGAGCGCCAGCGCATCTTACAGCCTTTGCAATCGACCATGGGATCGGAGAAGCCGTCAACATGTCCGCTGGCTTTCCAAACATCCGGATGCATCAGGATACTGCAATCCAAACCGACAATGTCATCGCGATTGTGGACCATTGCTCTCCACCAGGCGTCCTTGATATTACGTTTTAATTCTACACCGAGAGGACCGTAGTCCCAACAACTCGAAAGCCCGCCATAGATTTCACTTGACGGAAAAATGAAGCCGCGTCGGCGGCACAATGAAACTATTTTTTCCATGCTAACCTGATTATTTTCAGACAAACCGATACTCCTTGCTTATTGTATAAAGGGATTTATTTATTTTTTATGGTTGTATGCATAAAAGCTTTAATAAAAAAGACAGCTAAAATAACAACCCCGACTATTGCCATTGTAAGAATTATAAACCAAATGGACAAAACATGTTCGCCCACTAAGTTGAAGCTAAAGATATCAAACATCACAACCGCCAGCACGAGTTGCGGCAGGGCGGCAATATTGCCGATAAGGAGCATAAAACGGTCGAGATTTAAGCCGGTATCGGCTTTTGTAATAGTTTTACCAAAGTTTACCACCGACCTGACAACCAAAATTATCGCGACGGCAATTAATGCTTGTACCCCCAGCATAACAGCAGAAATATTTAAACGCCCAATCCAGTTTTCGGGGCTTCCATCCGAATTAAATCGATATGCGACTTGATCCGGGAGTTGGAAGAAAAAGATAGCGATTACCACAAATGACATAAAAAGGATTGTTAACGGTAGGGAAACATACTTCCATTCAAACGTCAGCCCCGCGGTGTCTGCTTGGCAAGTGCTAGCTTTGTTATTCCTTTGTTTAGAGTAGCCAAGATATAAAAAAATAACAATACCGATGCAGAGCCCAGTAATAAAAATAACCCCGGCAATAATTGTTGTTGTCATAGATATAAAAGTTATCAGCTTTAAGAGAATATGTCAAAAAATAACAAGGTCGGTGTTAAAAATCAGATTTCATAGTCTCTACGGCAGCGTTAAAAAAGGAGCCGGTCTTATCGATAAGACCGGCTCCAGCTATTTACTTTATAAACAAATTAATTATTTGGTAAGTACAATATCAGATAATGTATCTAAATCAAAGATGGTATCGGCGGAAACCCAACCGTATTCCACTAAGAAAAAGCTTAAAACATCGTCGTTACCGCCGGGCATGGTGTAAATCTTATCAAGTAAATTTTGCGCATTCCCATACCAAGCTAATGTGTTTTTCTCAAGTAAGTGACATCGTGCACAATCCGAAACAAAAATGATATAACCCGTCATTTCTTTATCCCCGTACGTCTTAACCACTGTCGGCGGCGGGGTTTTAGGTTCATCGTTTATAATTATGGAACTACTGCCGGTTAGGTAGGCGGCATGGAATTCTTCTTCAAGTTTTAAAAAGTCCGCTATTGATGACGGAACGAGGCTGAAATAAATCTTAAAATCAATTGTTATTGGACCGTCGGCAATATCTGCGGGCAGCTTCCAAGTATAAGTTTCGGTTTTTGTTTCACGCGGGCCGAAACGATAATCAACAAGGGTGTTTTCTGCGGTATACCACTGCATTATAGTCATCTCACCCTCAGGGTTAAAGAATGGGCGGCGGAATATTCGAGCCCCGTCAGGAACGTCTCCATCGCGAGAAATTCCCTCGAAGTTAGCAATTTCCATAACAGTCGCCATATCGCTGTAAGCGGTGGCTGTCGAGTCAGCTATCGTAAATTCTTCCCCTTGGAAACCTTTAGGATCAACCGGGATATGATAACGTTTTCCCGCGCTATCGGTTGCCCATACTTCCATCCATAACATTCTTTCTTCGGTTGAACCGCTGGGGAAAGAATGCCCCATCATCAAACAGCGTAAGTCAGTGGTGATTTTTAACGTACCACCGGCTGCAACTTGTTCCGAGTCCACTTTAGGGATTATCTCAATGTTATCTAACATTCTCTCGGGTGAGTGTACAGCAGCAAAGGTATGTACCGCCAAATCATCTCTTTCTTTTCCGTCCAGAGCTGCTTTACCTTTAGTGGTATCCATATGACATGTAATACAAGTTATGTCCATAGCGGGGAACGGTCCTGCAGCCCATTCGCGATAGGTTTCTTTAACCCACGCACCGTAAGGGCTTTGTTCATCATGGCAGAGCCCGCAGTGTTGCGGTGAACCGACAAATGCACTGAATTCACTGTCATGGTAGGTTGTTTCCGAATCGTTTCTTGGACCGTACTTAGTATTACCAAGGTGCATAATTCCCGAAAAGTTAAATGGGGCTGATTCGGTTGAACCGGTTAGTGAGTGGCAGATTTCACAGCTGATACCCTCGTTGGCTCTCGGGTTTTCGGATGAAGGAGCCGGAGGAATATCACCGGCAAGAAATGCCAGCGGTGCATGACACATTATACATCCGGATGCTACTCCTGCAACCTCTTCAACTTGTTGAGATTGCGCATACGCCAATTGGAAGTACTCAACTTGTTTCCACGAGTTCGTATAACCCTTTGCCATCTGGTTTTTAGACCAAGCTGAGTAGATATCGAAATGGCAGTTGCCGCAGGAAGTCGGGGTTTCAAATTCATCATAGGAATACATACCTTCAAACACCGGTTGGTTTATCGATTGTTGTGTGGTAGTTGTAGAGGTTGATGTTGTAGATTCAGTAGTTTTTGTAGTACCGTTGCCGTCTCCGCACCCCAAAAGAGACGAAGCAAACAATGTAAAAACAAGAATCAATGATAACGCAATCGAGCTGGTTTTGTTTTTTAGCATAGTAACTCCTTTCCTAATTGCTCCTCTTGTCACCATATCATTCAAAAATCGAAAAGTCAATAGCTTTAATCGTAATTTTTAATGCCTAAAACAGATGTTAGTAACTGTGCAGTCCGCTAAATGAATAGATGCGGATTTTACTAAATCATCACTTTGATTGGTATCTGATTACTATTGGCAAAAGTTATCCATATTTACCGATATGATATCGTTAATAAGAGTTTATGGATATTGCTAATTAAATATTATAATCTAAATAAGGCCACAATAATCCCACCTGGGAAAGCAATTAAAAACTGCCAAACACGGGAACGATTTAACGATTTTCTGCATCTATATTATCAGCAGGAGATTAATAAAATGGGCGAACAGGAATATTCCGAAGAGAAACTGGTAAAGCGCTGTCAAAAGGGTGACGAAGTCGCTTTCCGTATTCTTGTAGAGAAGTATAAGAACTTGCTGCTCGGTACTGCCTATCTGATACTTAAAAACAGGCAATCTGCCGAGGAAGTCGTACAGGAAACCGTTCTCAAAATGTGGAAAAAGCTGCCATCTTTGCGTGACCGTGGCAGTCTGAAACCCTGGCTGATGCGAATCTTGGTAAATGAAGCAAACCGGCAGTTCAGAAAGAAAAGTATCCCACTGAACGCAGTGAAGGATCTAAGAGGACGGGAAACGAAGGTTATTAGGCATCTTCAGAAACAAAAAAGAGGCATCGCTCTACCGTATAAAGGGTAACTGAACACTACACTATCCGCCAACTCCTAGATTCTTCGGCAAGCTCAGAATGACAATAGTAGTAGCGTCTTTGCGAGGAGCGAGCCGTCAGGCGAATGACGTGGCAATCTCCAAGGAATTTAATCTATATGAGATTGCTTCGCTGCGCTCGCAAAGACAAGGGAGAATTGCTCCGCCTTCCCTACGGGAATGGTCTCGCAAAGACAAGAGGGAATTGCTTCGCTTAGCCAAAACAAATATTAATAGCTGTGCAATCCGCTAAAAATGTAATTACCGAAGAAGGTAAACACGATTGCCACAAATCCGATTATAAGAAGCACACTGGCACGGACGCCCTTCCAGCCTTTTAATAATCTTGTATGTATGTAAGCCGCATAAATGAGCCAAGTAACCAAACTGGCGGTTTCTTTAGGATCCCATCCCCAATATCTCCCCCAAGCGATATCAGCCCATAACGCTCCCAGTACAATTACCAACGTTAAAAAGGGGAAGCCGATAATTACGGATTTATAAGTAATGTTATCCAACACTTCCAAGTCGGGGAGCCACGATACATTGCGTTTATGTTGGATTAGGTGTAATACAGCCGTAACGAATCCGATTGTAAGGGTTCCGTAAGCAACTACCGCCGATGCAACGTGAATCGATAGTAAAGTACTCTGCTGAAGGGCGGGCATAAGGTTATTGGGCGGAATGTATTGTACTCTGGCAAAAATAAGTAACAGCAGCGCAATTATTAAACTGATATTTAGAATTGAGCCGGTCTTATATTTTAAATGAAAAATGAATCCGGCGAGGATTATGCCCCAGGAAAAGGCCAATGCAAATTCGTACATATTGGAGAACGGGCCGTGTCCGGTTTCGATAGCCCTGCCAACAATAGCGACTGTAATTAATAAAATTGTTGTAATTACAGTTATGTTTCCCGCCAAATCGAACGGGGAGCGGGTAAAAAAGGAGCTCTTATATTCCGCGCCTTTACGTCCTTTGGTAAAAGCAATAATGTAAAAAACAATCGACAACAGTACGCCTGCTATAGCTAATGCCAATGCAATCGTTTCAATACTATCCATAATTCACCTCTTCCTGTTTGGATTGTCTAGTTTAACTTATTTTTAATTCCGGTAACATATTCATTTAATGCCGAAGTGCTGTCAAAGGCTCTTGAAGCCATAATTTTAACAAATAACTTACAATGCCCGTTCGGTAACTCTTTAATTAAAATCCATGCTTGGCTATGAGGGAAGTAAAATACCATTGCTAAGCCGATAATAAAAAGCGAGAATGCTATCCATACCAGAATATTTCCCGGGTCACTTTTAACTTGAAACCCCGAGTATTTGGAATCGGCAATAAAAGTAAGCGAAACCTTGTCAACTTCCACGGGGGTGTCCTTTTCAAGCAAATGGACTCCCAATTCTTGGCCGTCTTTGTATGCTAAAACCCCTAAGTGTCCTTGGGGTATCATTGGATCCGGTGCATTATATGAAGGGGTAAAAATCGCCAAAGACAACTTAAACTCATCTATATCAATAAATCCGATGTTTCGATAATAACCGTAACTTTCAAAACTGCTGTATAATGCGATATTGCCGGAATAGATTGTCTGCTCGTTTGCTTTAATTTCTACTGTTACCGCCGGTCCGAAAAAAGATTGAAAGAAACGTACTCCTTCATAACTTAAAGGATAGTTAACCCGTACCGAGGTTCGGGTTACTTCAACGCCGTCCTTGTACAAAATCACTTCACTTTTGTAATCCGAAGGCATTCCGTCATCGTAATACGAGTCGGTAAAGGATATTAACCCCAGCGATAATCCGGTGTCATGACCGACTTCCTGAGTATTCCCTTCGGCAACTATAAAGGCCGGTTCGTGGAAACCGAAAGCCCCGCCGATTATGGCCGCCAGTACCAAAAGAATAATACTTAAATGGCTCAGGTAAGTTCCAAGCAGAAAGAACCTGTTTTTATCCGCTGCAATATGAATTTCATTCTCGTTTTTTTCAATGCGCAATCGATAGCGCTTTTTTTGAAACACAGACGTCACCGCTTTGTATACGGATTCGGAATCGTACGAAAGATTTGCGATAGCTGTCGCTTTTCCGTCTTCGTTAAAAAAGTTCTCCGATTGTTTTATGCATCCGCCGCTTAAATTCTTTTTAATGCTTTTCCAGCGATTGATATTACAGCATAGGATATTTAGCATTAACAGGGCGGCGATAGCGATAAAATACCATGAAGAGAAAATTTTGACGGACGAAAAGATGCCGACCAGGCTTAATGCGGCGATTATCAGGATAAGGGCAAACGCCAGCTTTGCCGAGCTCAAAGCCTTCCAAATTCGTTTTAATCTTGCATCGAATGAACTTGAAGTTTGAGTTACTTCTTGTTGCTTGTCGTTTTTAGTCATTTTCTACTTATACCATTAAAATATTCTAATTGCAAGGCGATATTGCACTAATTTAACATTTACATAACCCGATGCTAAAATGGAGCAATAACGCTTGATAATCAGGAGAAATTGACGTGATTATAAAACATTTGGAAGTGGGTTTACTTGAAGCTAACTGTTTCATTGTCGGTTGTGAAAAAGAAAAAAAGGCGATGGTGGTTGATCCGGGCGGAGATGCCGAGATAATCCTCCGTGAGATTCAAAACCTGGGTTTGGAAGTCAAAACCATTGTACTTACGCATGGGCACGGCGATCATGTTTCAGCGGCAAATGAAGTAAAATCGGCAACGGGCGCCAAAATTGCCATCCATTCGGATGATATCCCCTTAATGCAAGACAGCGCGCTATGCAGTATGTTTGGCCTCGATTATAATCCGGTTAATACCCCTGATATTTTGCTTAGCGAAGGCGATATATTAAAAATCGGAGAGCTGGAGTTTACAGTAATTCACACGCCCGGTCACTCAAGGGGAAGTGTATGCCTTTTAGGGGAGGGGGTCCTTTTTAGCGGCGATACACTCTTTAATGGCAGTATCGGAAGAACTGATTTACCTCGTACGGGCGGAGATTATAACACCATTATAAAAAGTATCCAAACGAAGCTTTTGACGCTTGATGATGAGACAATAGTTTACCCCGGGCACGGTCCCCAAACTACTATCGGAGCCGAGCGCCGGGGTAATCCATTTTTAATTTAACTTCTTATAAAAGCCCGCTAAAGCCAACAAATATCGGTGCGATAACGAGTGCAATTATTGAGGTCAGTTTAATCATGATGTTTAGCGAAGGCCCGGAGGTATCTTTCATCGGGTCACCAACGGTATCGCCGACAACAGCCGCCTTGTGAGCTTCCGAACCCTTGCCGCCGTGAGCCCCGGTTTCCACCCATTTCTTGGCGTTATCCCAGGAACCGCCGGCATTGGCAAAACTGATAGCCAGTACAAGGCCGGTTATGATAGCACCGATTAGGAATGCGCCAAGGGCTATCGGTCCAAGTAATACTCCAATAGCAACAGGTGAAAGAATAGTGATGACGCCCGGCAAAATCATTTCCTTGAGAGAATCTTTGGTACAGATATCAACACATTTGGCGTAGTCCGGCTTTTCGGTATTATCCATAATACCCGGCATTTCTTTAAATTGACGTCGAACTTCGTTAACAATGGAGAAGCTCGACTTTCCAACCGCTTTAAGCGTCATTGCACAGAAAACTGCCGGCAATAAACCGCCGAGGAATAAACCGGCAACAACATGCGGGTCAAGTA
>JBBAED010000008.1 GCA_041656115.1 Dehalococcoidales bacterium
GGGCGTTTGGAAATTTGAGGGGGTCTCTTTCTAGTACGAGAGGATCGAAATGGACAGACCAATGGTGTGCCAGTTGTCCCGCCAGGGGCATCGCTGGGTAGCCAAGTCTGGTTCGGATAAACGCTGAAAGCATCTAAGTGTGAAGCCGGCCCCAAGATTAGATTTCCCACTCTGGTTCGCCAGAGGTAAGACCGCAAGTAGACTACTTGTTTGATAGGCAGCGTGTGTAAGCGTCGTAAGGCGTTCAGCTAAGCTGTACTAATGGTCGAGGGCTTGACCTGTTTCAGAATTGATATTAGCGAAGTTCTTTTGACAACAAGAGAAGTAAAACAAAACCCATAGATACATCTGTCTATGGGTTTTTTGTTATCCGGTTGAAAAAGTATCGGTATCGCCCCAGACCGGTGCTGCAACCGATGGATTTTTATATTAAGAGGCGACTTGTGAAGAGGAATTTTACAGTTATTATTGAAAAAGACGAGGACGAATACTTTATCGGTACCGTTTCTCAATTAAAAGGCTGCCATACACAGGCTAAATCTCTTGATAGACTTATGGAGCGCTAAAAGAGGCTGTTTTTTTGTGTATAGAGGCAGAGGCTGAAATTGATGACTGGGAGCTTCAGTTTATAGGAGTACAGAGAATAGCCGTATGATGAAACCCTCGATTTTGGACGGTGAGCAGGTCATCAAGACATTGGGCAAAGTTGGGCTTGAGGTACTTAGACAGAAAGGCAGTCATGTTTATCTGAAGCATTCCGACGGGAGGGCTACCGTAGTTCCCGTTCGCAAAGGAGAAACAATCAGAAAAGGTTTATTAATTAAAATACTCAAAGGCGTCTAAACAACCAAAGGAGATTTTATTAAGCTTCTCTGAGTATTTTATAACGAATCTCCGGTGATAATAGAAAAGTAATAATATCAGGCCCGCGGGTAACTCTAACCGCGGGTTTTTTATTTTCCGGGGTTTTTGTGTTTTCTTTCATCAATGTGATAAAAGTTCTATAATGGATTTAGATATCCGTGTACAATTACGGGTATTAATCTAATAAGGGGGTCTTTGAAATGACTGCGAAGGATGTTATTGTTTATTCTACTCCGACATGCCCGTACTGTGTGAGGGCAAAGGAATATCTAACCCAAAAAGGTGTTGTCTACAAGGATATTAATGTGGCTGTTGACCGTGCCGGCGCGCAGGAGATGGTTGATAAGTCAGGGCAGATGGGCGTCCCCGTCATCGTTATCGATGGTGAAGTGGTTGTCGGGTTTAACCGCCCGGAAATGGACCGCCTTTTGGCATAGGTTCGGCTGCAATACCTTGTAAACATTTTTACCGTCTGAATGGGGTCGTTTGTTGCCTTGTTCTTAGCTAAAAAAATTGGAGGGGCTTTTAGAGCCCCTCTGCTATTTTATACATGTTATCGTAGGCTTTGCCGAAATTATTGCTTTTCGCTTCGAGTTGGTCGTGAATACCGCGCATCCGGTGTACAAATTCATCACGCTGCTTGTTTTTAATAATGCTTGCCCATTCGGCGGAGTTTTCTAAAAACCTTTCTTGCAGGTCTGTCAATTGTGGCAGGTTCATTTGTAACGAGGCGTAGAGCTCGGGGTCTTCGGATATGACGCTTTCTACCAGTGTCCAAAGGACCTTATAGGTAATGCCGCCGATAGCCTCCATCTCTTTGAGCTTTTCGATTCCGGCGATGCTGTCTGCCGAAACAATTGCAATAAAGTGTGCCAGCCCCAATATCACCGACATCATGCTGTCGTGTTCGGCGGGCGACATAATTTGCACCTTTGCTTCGTGCTTCTCAAGAAAGCCTTTTACCTTTGCCGCCAAAATCTCCTCATCCGATGTTGTGGGTGTTAAAACAAAGTTTTGGTTAGCTAAACTGCGGGCGCCCGGCCCGAATACGGGGTGCGTTCCCAGTATTTTCGCGTTGCTTAGATAGCGGTGCATAAGGTCAACCGGTACGGTTTTGACCGAAGTGATATCAAATACAAGCCGGTCGCTATGGACGTAGGGGCGCATCTGCTTAACTGTTTCCTCAAAATAGTCTACCGGTACGGAGATAATAACGGCATCGGCTTTTTGGATAGTGGCAATTTCCGTGCTTACGGCTACGTTTAAATCCTTTTGGACTTGGGCCAGTTTCCCGGCATTGCGGCCGATAAGGGTTACCTCTTTCCCTTCTTCTTGAAGTAACCGCGCAAACCATTGCCCCATCTTGCCGGAGCCGCCGATAATTGCAATTTTATTGATATCAGTCATAATTAAGCTTTTTCCTATATTTTAAATTGCGGTCTAAAACTACTTTCCGCAAGGTTTTCTTGCTAATCATCTTCGCAAGAGTTTTATCTACTACCTCTAATGATTTGCTTTGGGGTACGATCCTAAAACTTTAAGGAAAATCGTATAATCCTCAAGCTGTGAAAGCATAGCTTGAACCTTTGCATCTTGGCGATGTCCTTCAAAATCCAAATAGAAATTATAAACCCAAGGTTTCTCGCGGGTAGGGCGGGATTCAAGTTTGGTCATATTGATATTGTTTTCGGCCAGTTGCTTTAACATTTGATAGAGCGCGCCCGGCTTGTGTTTTACGGAGAGTACCAATGAGGTTTTATCGTTTCCGGACGGCGGAAGATCTTCCCTGGAAAGCACAAAGAAGCGAGTGAAATTATTGGGGTTATCTTCGATTTCGCAGTTGATAACATTCATATCATAGATAACGGCGGCACGGTTTCCGGCAATTGCGGCACCGTCCGTAATTCTTTTTTCTTTAATCATTTTAACACTGCCCGCCGTGTCGTAGGTGGGCACGAGCTCACATTTTAAATGCTTAATAAAGGCCTGGCATTGACCGAGTGCCTGAGGGTGAGAGTAAATCTTTTTAATTCTGTCAAGGGTTACGCCGTGATTGGATATCAGGCAATGCGAAACTCGCAGTTCCGTTTCTCCGCTGACTTTAAGCGGCGAATCCAAAAGCAGGTCGTAGGTTTTACTGATACTGCCTTCAATTGAGTTTTCAACCGGTACTATCCCGAATTGAACCTCATCCTTTTCAACCGCTTTAAAAACTTCTTCGAGTGTTTCGTACGGTCTAAGCCTAATATCGGAGCCGAAGAAATTAACGGCTGCTTCTTCGCTGTATGCCCCCAACTCCCCCTGAAAGGCCACCGGCGTTTCCTGCATATTGCGTGACGAAATAAATATTTGCCGGTAAATCAGTTCAATATCGGCCTGCCTTAAGCCTTTTGCGCGTGCCAATTCCTTTATTTTGTTAATAACGGCTTCTTCGCGCAGCCTGTCTTGGACCTGACGTCCTTCCTGCTTCTTTAAGCCGCCGATATTTTCGGATAATTGGGCTCTGGCGGCTAAAAGTTCTATAATTTGCTGATCAATACCATCAATTTGAGACCTTAGTTCTTCTAAATTCATTTTATTACCCTCGGTATTATTCCTGCTCTCAGAGCAAAATCACATAATGTTACGGCCATCATTGCCTCTACTACCGGTATGGCCCTGGGGACAATGCAGGCGTCGTGCCGGCCCTGTATCTCCAATTCGCTTGCGCTGAATTCTTTTAAGTTTACGGTAAGCTGTTTTTGAGATATTGATGGCGTCGGCTTAACAGCCACCCTTACAACAAGCGGCATCCCGTTACTTATTCCGCCGAGGATTCCGCCGGCGTTATTGGTTTTGGTAACTATTTTCCCGTCTATTATTTCAAACGGGTCATTATTTTGCGAGCCTTTTAGGCGGGCGGCATTAAAACCCATACCGAATTCGACACCCTTAACGGATGGAACGGCAAACAGTGCCTTTGCAAGGTCTCCGTCCAAATTATCGAAAACAGGTTCCCCCAATCCTACCGGCAGCCCTGTTGCGATTCCTTCGATAATACCCCCCAGGCTGTCATCCTCAATTCTGGCCTCTTTAACGGCTGTTAGCATCAGTTCACAAGCAGCAGAGTCGGCACAGCTTAAAGGATTATTGATATTTTGTTTAATTGTTCCCATATCCTGTGATTTTGCCGATATACCGCCTATTTCAACAGTATGGGCAAAAATATCAACCCCGATGATATCTAACAACATGCGGCTGACAGCACCGGCAGCAACAAACCCGGCGGTAATTCTTCCCGAAAAACGGCCGCCCCCGCGGTAATCGTTAAATCCGCCGTATTTAATACGGGCGGTATAATCGGCATGCCCCGGACGGAAAACATCTTTGATATTATCGTAATCCGCCGAGCGCGTATCTTTATTGTTAATCACCAAGCAAATCGGTGCGCCGGTGGTAAACCCGTTAAAAACCCCGGAGAGGATTTCGGCCTTGTCGTCTTCAGAACGGGGAGTTGAAGATACGGAATGTGCCGGTTTGCGCCGATCCAGCTCCTTCTGAATAAAACCCTCATCTATTTTCAGCCCTGCCGGGCAACCGTTGATTAAAGCCCCGATAAGCCTGCCGTGGCTTTCCCCGAAAACGCTAACCGTGAAAACTTTTCCGATACTGTCAGACATAACTTTCCGCCTTTGCCCCGATACCGGCAAATATTTGCCAGAATTGCGGGAATGTTTTTGAAACGCACTCCGCCCCTTCAATTACCGTATCGCCGATTGCAGCCCCCAATAACCCGAAGGCCATCGCAATACGGTGATCCCCAAAGCTATCTATTACCGCTCCCTTGGGGCTGCCTCCGTTAATAATAAAGGTATCTTCTTCTTCGGTTACCGCAACCTGCATCCTTTCTAAACCTTCCCTTACGGCGCTGACGCGGTTGGATTCCTTAAGCCTGGCGCGGCGTATCCCGTAAAACATGCTTTGGCCGTCTGCCAGTGCGGCAACAACGCTGATTGTTGGCAGAAGATCAATACAATCCGATAAATCGGCCTTAATGGGCTTTAAATCCGCGCGCTTAACGGTAATACTATCTCCCTTTGCGGATATTTTTGCCCCCATTTCTTGCAGTAAATTTATAATTACGCGGTCTCCCTGAAGGCTATCCGTTTTTAATCCTGTTGTTTCCGTTTCACCCGCTATTGCGCCCGCCGCAAGTAAATAAGAAGCGGATGACCAATCTCCCTCAACCGTGTAACTTGCAGGTTTATATTTTTGATAGTCTGCGCTAAAAAAGCGGAACGATTCGGATACGTCTAAATTTATGCCGAATTCCCTAAGGCAATCAATTGTCATTTTAATATAGGAAACGGATTCAGGCGGGGTGGTAAGCCGTATATTTAAGCCGTTTTGCGCTAATGGACATAAAAAGAGCAGGGCAGATAAGAACTGGGAGCTGATATCCCCCCGCATCTCAATATTTCCGCCCGAAAAGTTACCGCCCTCAACCACAACTGTTGAACCCTCTTTATAGCAATGAATGTTAATTGAATTGAGCGCCGTAATCAGAGGCTCAATAGGGCGCTTGGCAAGCGCCGGGCTGGGAACAAGGCGACATTTCCCGGGGACAACAGTTGCCAGCGCAGTCATAAAACGGATGGTGGCGGCGGAATCGCGGCAATAAATACCTTCTTTAGGGGCAATAAAACTGCCGCCGTTTACTTCCCAAAAGCTGTCGTTTTTGTTTATCCGAACCCCTATTTTTTCAAGGGCTGCGGCAGCAATTTCGGTATCATCGGAAATCAGGGGGTTTATAATTCGGCTTTTTCCGTTAGAGAGCGCGGCGCACATTAAGCCGCGGATAGCATAACTCTTTGAGGGCGGGGCGGTTACCTTGCCGTAAAGTTTGCTTTTACCAATTTTAACCCTCATAGCCTTTAACCTTATTTATTATGAGATCGGCGGTGGCTTCAATGCTTGAGTTTGACGAATCCACTGTAATATCAGCCGCCCTTTCGTAAAAAGGTTGTCGGAACGCCATAAGCTCTTTGATGGCTTGGGCTTTATCTCGGCTTTCCGCAAGCAGCGGACGAACACTTGTGCTTGCGGCAACTCGTTTTTCAATTACATCAAACGAAACCGTAAGCAGCACAATCACGGCATTTTTTTTGAGCCGGTCAATATTAATGCGGTTCAGCACCACGCCGCCGCCGCAGGCGATAACAAGGTTTTCCCCTTGGGAGACTTCTTTAATAGTATCGATTTCCAGTTGCCTGAAGGCGCTCTCTCCGTCATCTTCAAAGATAGCGGGGATGCTTTTACCGGCTTTCTGTTCGATTAGAACATCCATCTCAACTAGGGTTTTGCCCAGTTTTTCGGCAATCGCCCTGGCTATGGTGGTTTTGCCGGTAGCCATAAAACCGATTAGCGCTATGTTCGTTTTCATATTTTTAATCCAACATTATTGTACATACATATTATAATAATACGGTATCTATTACAAAAACCGATAAACAATCTTTCTGGTTAGGCAATCGTTAAGCACTAAAAAACTTCGCTCGCATTGCAACGATTCTTAATCTTCATTCAAAGTTACAATAACGTTGCGGCGGCATTTCTCATTACATCCACCGGAGCTTTAATGCCGGTCCAAAGCTCAAATGCTATTGCTCCTTGCCAGACCAATAAATCAAGCCCGCCTATTGCTTTGGCGCCGACTTTTTCGGCATCCAAAATTAATTTTGTCTTTTCGGGGTTGTAAATAACGTCGTAAACTATCATTTCGGGCCTTAAGAATGATTGCAGGACAAGTGATTCCTCTGTATTCGGATGCATTCCCACATTTGTGGCGTTGATTAAAATATCGGCATCCGCCAGAGCCCTTTTTAGGTTGTTTTCGTTTAATTCGATAACGGAGATTTCATTTTGCGCCTGCCGGGAAACGTTTGAGGCCGTTCTTTTTACTTGCTCCAGTGTCCCGCTGCGGTTTAATATTGTTATTTGCGCCCCTTTTGCGGCTAACATAAGGGTAATTGCCCTTGAAACGCCGCCTCCTCCAAGTATCACCGCTTTTTCCCCCGCCGGGGCAAAATTACGTTCTTCAAGGGATTTCAAAAAACCCGTAGCATCGGTATTGTAACCTTTAAGATGCCCGTTGTTATTTACAATTGTGTTAACAGCGCCTATTTTTTCGGCCAAAGGCTCCAGTTCGTCCAATAAAGGCATAACGGCAATCTTATGCGGGATAGTAACATTTACTCCGCAAATCCCCAGCCCCCTTAGCCCCGCTATAGCATTTGGTAAGTCAGCGCTTACTACCCGAAACGGGAGATAAACATAATCCGCGTTGGTTTCTTTAAAGGCGGCATTCTGAATTGCCGGTGACAAGCTATGCGCTACCGGGTCGCCGATAAGCCCGCAAATTCGTGTTGCGGCACTAATGCTTTGCATCATTTTTGCACCATCCGGTAAATTTCATATAAATCGCTAACCGTTAGCTGCCCCGCGGCCGATTCAGCCCCTTTTGCAATTGAGGCATAAGTAAAAGCGCCCCCCACAATTGGGCAGAGGATACGGCTTGCCAGTCCCTTTTCTCCCATTGCAAACGCAACAATTTTATTTTCCGGGAACTCCGAAATCAGTTTTAAAACAGTTAAATTATCTTCATTTTTAGCGGCATAAGTAACCACTTTGCAGATATCGGCACCGGCGTTAAGCTGCTTTTCGACAGTCTTTCCGAGTGCCGCCAGTGACGGTGTTTCTTGCATATTGTGAGACGATATCAGGCAACTGCTTTCCTTTTTGATTAAAGGAATCAATGCCTCCAATTCGGGAGTTGCCAGCTCAATATCAATTATATCCGCGCCCATTTGAATTGCTTGTTTTAATTCCGTTATTCTATCCTTTTCATTTACACAGGGGTTACCGCCCTCTTCTTTGCGGCGGTTACAGGCAATCCACGGTTTGGGGAGTTTTTGAGTAAGCTCTTCCCAGCCGTTACCGATTAAATCGATACGAACCTCAAATAAATCCGCTATCTCAGTAACTTGTGTAAGATCCTGATTCATATCGGTAATCACGGCGCAAATCTGTAGCGGTTTCATTTATTAACCCATTGCCTCCCTGATATCTTCCAATGGCACTTTATCGGTAAGATAAGCATCGCCGATACCGCGCGGCAGGGCAAACCTGATTTTTCCGTTTGTCACTTTTTTATCATGCTTCATTGCATCTAAAACCTTTTCTCGGTCAATTTCCGGAACTACCGTCGGTAACCCGAATTCGGTTATGAGCTTTTCAAGTTCTGTCAGTTCACAGCTTTGGAAAGTTCCTGTTTTTAACGCAATTTTGGCTTCAATTACCATTCCGATAGCTACCGCCTGTCCGTGGGTTATATTAAAATCGGAAACTGTTTCGATGGCATGCCCGACGGTATGCCCGTAGTTTAAGATATTTCTTAAACCCATATCCGTTTCGTCTTGTGTTACGATTGCTGCTTTAATGCTTGCCGCGCGGAAAATTGTTTCCTCCAATATTTTCCCGTCTCGGGCGGTAATGGCATTAAGGTTTTCTTTAAGAAAGCCAAAAAAATCATTATCGCGGATTACGGCGCTTTTTATTACCTCCGCCATTCCGCCGGTAAACTCTTTTTGCGGTAATGTTTTTAGGGTTTCCGTGTCGGTAATTACCAACTTGGGCTGGTAAAAAGTGCCGATTTTATTTTTGAGCTTGCCGTGGTCAACCGCAACCTTCCCGCCGATACTGCTATCAACTTGTGCCAGCAGGGTAGTGGGGATTTGCACCAGCGGCACCCCTCGCATATAGGTAGCCGCCACAAAACCGGCAAGGTCTCCGATAACGCCGCCGCCGAGGGCAATTATTACGGTGTTGCGTTCGGCAAAGCAATTTGTGAGCTCCTCGTATAACCGGCCGGCTGTTTCTAACGTTTTGTATTCTTCCCCGTCGGGAACCGTAAGCAGGTTTACGCTTAAACCGCTTTGCGACAAAGAATCCTTAAGCTTGTTGCCGTACAGTGCGCTAACGGTTGGGTTGGTAATAATAACATACCTTTTTCCGTCGATTGTTTCGGATAAAAGCTCGCCCGTGCGGTTCAGCAAATTGCTGCCGATTAAAATATCGCAACTCTTATTACCCGGTTTCACGTTAACGGTTTTCATTTAACTGCTTTTCTTTTTATAAGATTTTACAACTTCGCTGATGCGTATGGAAGCCTCAACAACATCTTTTAATTCTTCCGGTGTTATCATCTGTTTGGCATCAACGATGGCTTCCTTCGGATTATAATGCGATTCAATCACCAAACCGTGTGCCCCGCCGGCAATAGCGGCACAGCTTAAATCGAATATTAAGTCACGTCTGCCGGCGGCGTGGCTGGGATCTACTATAATAGGTAAGTAAGTTTCTCTTTTAATAACCGGCACCGCGCCTAAATCCAAAATATATCTGGTATAACTGTTGCCTTTGCCGACGGGCACAATGCCGCGCTCACAAAGGATAACATCTTTGTTGCCTTCGGCGACAATATATTCGGAAAAAGAAAGAAATTCTTCGATACTGGCTCCGAAGTGCCTTTTTAAAAGAACCGGCTTACCGGCTCTGCCGACCCTGCTAAGGAGGTCCTGGTCGTACATATTGCGGGCACCAATTTGTAAAATATCGGCATATTCGGCAATAAGTTCCGTTTGAGATTCCCCCCTAACCTCGGTCATCACCGGCATTTCGTATTCATGTCCGGCATCACGCAGCCAGCCGAGTGCTTCTCTGGCTTCGGTTTCACCGAGTGAACCGAGCCCTTGGAAGGAATGTACGGAGCTTCGCGGTTTGTAAATCCCGCCTCTTAAAATTTTGGCGCCGGCCGCTTTGACTTCTTTGGCGATGCGAAAAACTTGCTCGCGGCTTTCTACGGCACAGGGGCCGGCAATTATAACGGGCTCGTCTCCGCCGATATTGACATCGCCGACTTTAACGATACGGCTTGCGCTTTTTCCGATAAACGGATCGCTGTAGTCGCGGCTAATCAGCTTGTACGGTGTTTCCACCATTCTGGCATCTTTAACACCGGGCATCAGGGCCAGATTAGCAAATGAGATTTTGCTTTCATCCCCGATTAACCCGATAATTGTCAGAAATTCACCTTGCGAAACATCGACTCTAAGCCCATGTTTCTTGATTTCATCAACCACGTCTTTAATCTGTTCTTTGGTAGCGCCCTTTTCCATTATAATCATGCCCGTTGTTCCTCCTGTTTTCGACTTACCCTCGTAAAATAAAAAATCCTCCACAGGGAGGATTTAAAAATAACTTATCTAAATGTTTTAATGCTTCAGCGGATAATCAAATACCTCCCCGAGCGCCGCTGCGGCACCAGGTAAAATAGTATTCGTAATAAAAAAAGGTATTTTGATTCATCATGATTGTTTATGCGTTTTTTCCTTAATACAGGGAATATATCACCGTAAATAACATTTGTCAAGAAGGGGTGTTTTCTGCTATTATATCACTTGATTATTTAAATATTTACGAGCTTAGGGTTATTGACACGGCATCGTTTGCTGTGTTAGACTAGAGTGCTGTTGCTAGCCACCTCAGCATTTGTAATTGGCTGGATAGTATTTTCGGCCGATTCGATTGGCGAGTAAAGGATGAGCCAAAAGCTCATCCTTTGAAATTGTTTGGCTAAAGGGGGATAAGTTGCCCACAGTAAATCAGTTAGTAAGAAAAGGACGCGTAAAGGGTACTAAGAAAACCAAGACACCGGCTCTTAGATATACCTATAATTCGTTGAAGAATAAGGTAGTCAGAGGGGCTGGGTCTCCTCAGAAGCGCGGCGTTTGTGTACAGGTGAGAACTACTACACCTAAAAAACCTAATTCCGCTTTACGCAAAATTGCAAGAGTAAGGCTTTCCAATCATATGGAAGTTACAGCCTATATTCCCGGCGAGGGTCATGAGCTGCAGGAGCACTCCGTTGTGCTTATCCGCGGCGGTCGTGTACCTGATTTACCCGGTGTCCGCTATCACATCGTGAGAGGGGCTCTGGATGCCAGCGGCGTGTCTAAACGCAAACAAGGTCGCAGTAAATACGGAAGTAAACGGGAAAAGAAAGCGAAAGCCTAGTTAGGAGGAAGCATGCCAAGGCGGGCAGTTGTTAAAAGAAGTGAAGTTCAGCCTGATTCCAAGTTCAATAACTTGACGATCAGCAAGTTGGTAAATAAAGTTATGATCGGCGGTAAGAAAACCACCGCGCAGCGTGTTGTTTATGATGCGCTGGATATCATCGGCGCCAGAGAGGGCAAGGAGCCTGTTGCAATTATGGAATTGGGGCTGCGAAATGCCACCCCGTTACTTGAAGTTAAGGCTCGCCGTGTCGGCGGTGCCACCTATCAGGTACCGGTTGAAGTTAGGGCAGGCCGTAATACCGCTCTTGCAATTAGGTGGGTGTTAAAAGCGGCTAAGGCCAGATCCGGTAAATCCATGGCCGAAAAATTGGCAGCCGAGCTTATCGATGCCTCAAAAGGGCAGGGCGCTGCGGTTAAGAAAAGAGAAGATACCCACAAGATGGCAGAAGCCAACAGGGCGTTTGCTCATTACAGGTGGTAATTATTTCGGATTTATTCCGGAGCTTATAATATAAATTTAAATTAAACAAAGCAGAATTAAGAAAAGGAACTGTGAATGTCTTCCAGAAGTTTCCCTTTAGATAAAATACGTAATATAGGAATTATAGCTCATATCGATGCCGGCAAGACCACGGTTACCGAGAGGATACTGTTTTTTACCGGTAGGACCTATAAGTTGGGTGAAACCCACGAAGGTACCGCCGTTATGGATTGGATGGAGCAAGAGCGCGCCAGGGGTATTACAATTACTTCGGCGGCAACGACATGCCATTGGAAAGATGCTCGCATCAATATTATTGATACACCCGGACACGTTGATTTCACCGCCGAGGTGGAGCGCAGCTTAAGAGTGCTCGACGGCGGCGTTGTTGTGTTTGACGGCGTAGCCGGTGTTGAGGCCCAATCGGAAACGGTTTGGCGTCAAGCCGATAAATATCAGGTTCCCAGAATTTGTTTCATTAACAAGATGGATAGAATAGGCGCCAACTTTGAGAGATGCGTTGCCATGATTAAGGACCGCCTCAAGGCAAAGCCGATTGTAATCCAGATGCCGATGGGCAAAGAAGACGAATTCAAAGGCATTATTGATGTTATCGAGATGAAGGCGTGGTTTTTAAGCGGTAAGGCGGATGACAAGCCTCAGGAAGTTGAGGTTCCCGCTGACGAAAAAGACCGCCTTGCGAAATACAGAAATGAGCTTATTGAAAGTCTTTCCGAGTTTGATGACAATATAATGAATTTATATTTGGACGGGGCCGAAATCCCTGTTGCGGATATCAAGTCCGCCGTCAGGAAGGTTACCCTTGCCAATGAGGCTATTCCTGTTTTGTGCGGCAGCGCTTTGAAGAATAAAGGTGTACATCCACTCTTGGATTCAATTGTTGCTTATTTGCCGTCACCGTTGGATATGCCTCCGGTTATCGGGAAAAATCCCGCGACTCAGGAAGATGTAATCCGTCCGGTTGATGACGATGCTCCGTTCGCGGCGCTGGCTTTCAAAGTTGTGGCCGACCCGTTTGTCGGGCGTTTGGTGTATCTCAGGGTTTACTCTGGTAAGATTAAATCGGGGGTACAGGTATTTAATGCTACAAGCGGCAAGAAAGAGCGCATCGGCCGTTTATTAATTATGCATGCCAATCGTCACGAAGAGGTGGACGAAATTGATTGTGGTTCCATTGTGGCCGCGATGGGTCTTAAGGATACTTTTACCGGCGATACCATTTCCGATATTAGTAATCAGGTTTTGCTGGAAACGATTAAGTTCCCGATTCCGGTGATTTCAATCGCTGTTGAACCCAAAACAAGGGCCGACAGAGATAAGCTGGGTGAAGCCCTGCAGAAAATGACCGAAGAAGATCCGACGTTTAAAGTTGAATTTAACGAAGAAACCGGGCAAACGGTAATTTCAGGAATGGGCGAGCTCCATCTTGAGGTTATTGTGAGCCGTTTACTTAGTGAATATAAAGTGGAAGCCAGTGTCGGTCAACCGAAGGTGTCTTACAAAGAAACTATTACCTCAACCGTTAAGGCAGAGGGTAAGTTTGTCAGGCAATCCGGCGGTCACGGACAATACGGTCATGTCCGTATTGAAATGGAACCCTTGGAGCGTGGTGCCGGCTTCCAATTTGTAGATACCATCAAAGGTGGTGTATTATCTAGGTCTTATATTGCAGCCGCTGAGCAGGGAATTAAAGAGGCGATGGAGACAGGCGGGGTTATTGGGTATCCCGTTATCGATGTCAAGGTGAGCCTCTACGACGGAAGTTACCACGAAGTCGATTCTTCCGAAATGGCTTTTAAAACAGCCGGCTCGATGGCTTTTAAAGAAGGTGTGAGGAAAGGGAACCCCGTTATTTTAGAACCTCATATGAAATTAGAGGTAGTTACTCCGGGGCAGTTCCTTGGTGATATCATTGGTGATATCAGTTCTCGCAGGGGTAGTGTGGAAAGTATGGAAACTTTTGGTGACACTATGACCGTTCGTTGCCAAGTCCCGCTGTCCGAGGTGTTTGGTTATACCACCAGCCTCAGGTCAATGACTCAGGGCAGGGCAACACATTCAATGGAGTTCTTCCGGTATGAAGAAATGCCGGCTCATTTGGCTTGCGAGTTAAAATCTAAACTCGCCGGAGAAAGTTAGTTAAATCTGGAGCAAATATAAATGGCAAAGCAAAAAATACGAATTAAACTTAAAGGTTTCGATCATAAGATTCTGGACCAAGCAGCCCAGCAGATAATCGGTGCGCTGGAAAGAACCGGTGCGGTTACAGTCGGACCTGTTCCTCTACCTACCAGAATCAAAAGGTTCTCTGTAATCCGATCTCCTTTTATTGATAAGGATTCCCAGGAAGCCTTTGAAATGAGAACGCACAAAAGATTAATCGATATTGTGGAAACCACATCAAAAACGATAGATGCCCTGACGAACTTAAACTTACCGTCGGGTGTTTCTATAGATATTAAGTTGTAGAAGAGTAATAATTATGATAGACGGAATTATTGGAAGAAAATTGGGGATGACCCAACTATTTGGAGAAGACGGCATAGCTGAGGCGGTTACCGTTATTGACGCCAGCCCTTGCGCGGTTGTACAGTTAAAGACTGTCGAAAAGGAAGGCTATAACGCTGTCCAACTTGGATACGGCAAAGCCAAGAAACTGAAATCACCTGTAAAAGGACACCTCAAAGGACTTGGTGAATTTAGTTGTTTGCGGGAATTCAGGGTTGATAGCGTTGAAGGTATCAGTGTCGGCGATAAGGTTGATGTTGGTATGTTCCAGCCGGGTGATACCGTGGATGTCGTCGGAATATCCAAAGGTAAAGGCTTTGCCGGTGTTGTAAAACGCTACGGCTTTGGCGGCGGTATTAAAACGCACGGTCAGTCGGACAGATGGAGAGCTCCCGGTGCAATCGGTGCCGGTTCTACTCCCGGAAAGGTTCACAAAGGAACCAAAATGGCAGGCCGTATGGGCAATCAGAGGGTTACCGCTCGTAATTTAGTGGTTGTTAAAGCAGATGCCGAACGCAATATCCTTGTTGTCAGAGGGTCTGTCCCCGGTGCCAATAACGGAATAATACTTATAGGGAAATCAGGTAAATAAGATATGCAGATTCCAGTTTATAGTATGTCAGGTGAGGTTGTTAAGCAAATAGATGTCAGCGATGACGTTTTTGCCGCACCTTTTAATGAAGCGGTAGTGCATCAGGCTGTTGTCAGACAGTTGGCCAATGCAAGACAAGGAACCGCCTCCACTAAAACCCGCGGTGAAGTAAGAGGAAGCAGCAGAAAGCTTTATCGACAAAAGCATACCGGTAACGCTCGTGCCGGATCCGCTAAATCTCCGCTGCGCCGTGGCGGTGGCGTAATCTTTGGCCCGAAACCGAGAAGTTATCGACAGGCGATGCCTAAAAAGATGCGCCGTTTGGCAATTAAAGGAATTCTTTCCGCAAAGGTCAAAGAGAACGAGTTAATTGTTCTTGATATGCTGGACTTTGCTGAGCCTAAAACAAAAGAAATGGCCAAGGTGCTTACGGCTTTGAATATTAATCAGTCGGCGCTGGTGGCGACAAGTGAAATGAAAATCAATGTAATCAAATCTGCGCGTAACATTCCCGATCTGAAAACTGTGCCGGCCAATCTTTTGAATGTAATCGATATGACCTCTCACAGGGTATTGCTGATGACCGAAGCGGCAGTTCGCCAGGTTGAGCAGTTATGGGGCAGGGAGGACGACTAATATGCATTTATACGAAGTGTTACGCGAACCGTTAATAACGGAAAAAGGAACTATACTGCAGGCCGACGGCAAGTATCTTTTTAAGGTTGCGGATAAGGCTACCAAACCGCAGATAAAACAGGCCGTTGAAACTGCTTTTAACGTTACCGTGTTATCGGTAAATATTATAAGAGTATCCGGAATTAAGAAAAGAATGGGCAATCGCTTGGTCAATGTACCCGGTTGGAAAAAAGCGATTGTTACCCTTAAGGCCGGAGACAAGATAGAACTATTCGAAGGTGTTTAAGGAGATTATATAAAAGTGACACTTAAATCATATAATCCGACTTCTCCCGGCAGACGTAATATGACCGGGCCCAGTTTTGAGGAAATTACCAAAACTAAGCCTGAAAAGTCGTTGTTGTTGCCTGCAAAGAAAAGCGGAGGAAGAAACAATCAAGGAAAAATGACCGTAAGGCATCGCGGTGGTGGTGCAAAGCGTCGTATTCGTATCGTCGATTTTAAACGTGATAAAATCGGCGTTCCGGGTAGGGTCGCTGCCATTGAGTATGATCCCGGACGCTCGGCTTATTTGGCGCTTATTTTTTATGCGGACGGGGAAAAGCGTTATATCTTATCCCCCGTTGGGCTCGGTGTTAACGATGTTATTAATACCGGCGAAGGCGCCGAGTTTAAACCCGGAAATGCCATGCCGCTTAAGTTAATACCCAGCGGTACCATGGTCCACAGTATTGAGATGATTGCCGGTGCCGGTGCGAAAATGGTTCGCAGTGCCGGTGTAGCGGCTCAGCTGATGGCCAAAGAAGGCGATTATACATTATTGCGCTTGCCGTCCGGTGAAATGCGACGTGTAAGAAGCGAGTGTATGGCAACAATTGGTCAGGTTGGTAATATTGACCATCAGAATATAAAACTCGGTAAAGCAGGCAGGAAGCGCCTAATGGGATGGCGTCCGTCTGTTAGAGGTTCCGCTATGACTCCGCGTGACCATCCGCATGGCGGCGGTGAAGGTCGCTCGCCGATCGGTATGCCCGGACCGAAAACTCCTTGGGGCAAACCGACATTGGGTTACAGAACCAGAAAAGCGAAGGCCTCCGATAAGATGATTGTTAAGCGTAGAGGTAAATAAGTAATATGTCTAGATCGATAAAAAAAGGGCCTGCAGTTAATGCCAAGCTAATGAAAAAGGTTGATGCTGCAAATGCCTCAAAGCAAAAAGTACTTATAAAAACATGGGCCAGGGCGTCCACAATCCTTCCCGAAATGGTCGGGTTGAATATTGGTGTACATGACGGCAGAAGGCATGTGCCCATCTTTATTACAGAGAATATGGTCGGCCATAAATTGGGAGAGTTCGCTCCGACGCGAACCTTCAGAGGGCATGTCACAAAGTCCGATAGGGCCGGCAGAAAATAAAATTAAGGTTATAGACAGGGTTAAGTATGAGAATTAAAGCAGTATCCCAGAATACAGGATTATCGCCTCGTAAAGTGAGGCTGCTTATTGATATGGTGCGTGGGAAGAAAGTTGAAGATGCACTCAACATACTGAAGTTTACTCCCACACCGCAGGCAAAAGTTGTGGCTAAGGTTGTTAAATCAGCCGCTGCCAACGCTGAAAATAATTACCATCTCGATCCTGCGGAATTAAAGGTCGTAACTATTTATGCGGACGAAGCCCCGAGTATGAAGAGGTTTCGCCCGTCGGCTAGAGGCAGAGCTGCTCGCTATGTGAGAAGATCTAGCCATATTACCGTCATTGTTGCGGAGCAGGAGGCTTAATGGGACGTAAGGTTCATCCATACGGTTTTAGAATTGGTACCACTCGTGATTGGCAGGCAAAATGGTATGCCGATAAACACTTTGCGGATTATTTGCTGGAAGATGTAAAAATCCGTACCGCTATTCGGGACAAATATGCCGAAGCCGGTGTTTCTTTAGTTGATATTGAACGCCAGGCAAATAAGGTGGCGGTGACTATACATACGGCTCGTCCGGGTATTGTTATCGGTCGCGGCGGACAAAGGGTTGACGAAGTCAGGAAATCACTGGAAACGCTGATTGATAAAAAAATACAGTTAAATATTCAGGAAATCAGACAACCGGAGCTGGATGCCTATTTGGTAGCCAGATCCATTGCCGAACAAATTGAACGTCGTATTGCTTATCGCAGGGCGATGAAACAGGCCGTATTCCGCACTTTACAGGCAGGTGCTCTGGGTATAAAAATAAAATGTTCGGGTAGGTTGGCCGGTGCTGAAATCGCTCGCAGCCAAATGGTTCACCAAGGCAGAGTGCCCTTGCATACTTTAAGGGCAGATGTCGATTACGGCATTACCGAAGCGCATACAGCGATGGGACGTATCGGTATCAAGGTCTGGATTTACAGGGGTGATATTCTCCCCGAAATTGCCGAAAGCGTAGTGGATGAACCGGCTTTCGATAGTGTCTATGAACCGGTTGCCGGAGAAGAAACGGTTGTTACCGAAGCTAAAGAAGAGGTTCCCGAAAAACCGGCTGTAAAAAGAACTAAAAAAGCAGAAGCGGTTGTAGAAGAACCCGAAAAGGCTGAGGAAGTTAAAAAGCCGGTAAGGAAGAAAAAAGAAGCTGAGGCTGTCGAAGCGGCTGAAGAGCCTGCGGTACTCGCAGTGAAAAAGAAGGCCGTTAAAGAAGAAGAGGCCGCCGAGGAAGAGAAACCGGTAAAGAAAAAGAAAGAAGCTGAGGTTGCCGAAGAGGTTGAAGAGCCTGCGGAGCCTGCAGTAAAAAAGAAGGCCGTTAAAGCAGAAGAGGTTGCCGAAGAAGAAAAACCGGCAAAACCGAGGGCTAAGAAAAAGGAAACAGACGAAGAGGCTTAGCCTTTGAGTCTGACAGATAAAGGGGAGACCAATGTTACAACCAAAACGGGTAAAATACCGTAAAAGTCATAAAGGACACCGTCGCGGCAGAGCTCACGCCGGGACGACGGTTTTATTGGGAGATTTTGGCCTGCAGGCACTTGAGCCGGCTTGGATAACCGCCAGGCAAATTGAAGCCGCCAGGCGTGCGATGGTCAGGTATATTCGTCGCGGAGGTAAGGTGTGGATTCGGATTTTCCCCGATCACCCCGTTACTTCCAAACCGGCTGAAACCAGACAGGGCGGCGGTAAAGGCGCTCCGGATCACTGGGTGGCTATTGTTAGGCCCGGCAGAATAATGTTTGAATTGGGTGGGGTCCCTGAACATATTGCCAAAGAGGCCATGCGACTTGCGGCTTTTAAATTGCCGATGCGATCTAAGTTTTTAGTTAGAGACACCGGTGCCGAAGCTGCCGTCGATTCCGAACAAAAGGAGTTAGATCAAGTTGAAAGCTAATGAATTACGCGCCCTCGGAGACGAGGAGTTAAAAAAGAGATTAGACGAGGCCCATAAAAAGTTCTTTAATCTGCGTTTCCAGGCTGCCACCAGGCAGTTGAAGAATCATCGCGAGCCGCCGATGGCCAAGAAAGAGATCGCTCTTTTAAAAACTATTATACGCGAAAGAGAACTGGGAATAAGGTAGGAAAGAGCTATGCAAACTAATAAAAAAGTCAGAATTGGCCATGTTGTAGGCACTAAAATGGAAAAAACCGCGGTTGTTGCCATCGAAACTTTTAAGCGACATCCGTTATACGGGAAATCCATCAGGAAAGTTGTTAAGTATAAAGCCCACGATGAAAACAGTGAGTGCAAATTGGGCGACAAAGTAAAAATAATCGAAACCCGTCCTCTTTCCAAGGATAAGAGGTGGAGGGTTGCGGAAATAATTGCCAGAAAAGAAGTGGCTGAGGTCAAGCCTCAGGAAATAATCTAAAAGGGATAAACTCAGATGATTCAAACCTATACTAGGCTTAAAGTTGCAGATAACACCGGTGCCAGACAAATAATGTGTATTAATGTGCCGGGCGGAACGGGTAAGAGATTTGCCACTGTCGGTGATGTAATCGTCGCGACGGTCAAGAAATCAATTCCCGACGCTCAGGTAAAAGCTGGGGAAGTGGTAAGAGCGGTTATTGTACGCTGCACATGTCCCTACAGGCGTCCGGACGGTTCATATATAAAATTTGATGAGAATGCAGCAGTTATACTTGCTGATGAAAGTAATCCCAAAGGGACCAGAATCTTTGGCCCGGTTGCCCGGGAACTGAGAGATAAGAATTATACCAAGATTATCTCGCTGGCGCCCGAGGTATTGTAGGGAGTTATTAATAGAATGAATATCAGAAAAAACGATAATGTTTTTGTGATTGCCGGGAAAGACAAGGGCAAAAAGGGAAAAGTCAGATTTGTCTTCCCCAAGAAAGGCCGCGTTATAGTGGAAGGTGTGAACTTCATTAAGAGACATGCCCGCCCGACCGGTCAGGCGAGACAAGCCGGAATTATTGAACGCGAAGAATCGATTGATGTTTCAAACGTGATGTTACTTTGCGGTAAATGCAACAAACCGGTGCGCGTTGGCTACAAAGAGACAGAGGATGGTAAGAAAGTGCGTTATTGCAGGTCTTGCCAGGAGGTGATTGATTAATGGCGGCTCTAAAAGAGAAGTATAAGAACGAAGTTGTTCCCGGATTGATGGAAAAATACGGGTATGCCAACGTTTTGCGCGTACCGCGCCTTGAAAAAGTGGTTATCAATATTGGTATGGGTGAAGCTATTACCAATGCCAAAGCGATGGAGGCTGCCGAGAGAGATTTGATATCTATCTGCGGGCAACGTCCGGTGGTTACCCGTTCGAAAAGGTCTATTGCTGCTTTCAAATTGAGGGCAGGGATGCCGGTAGGCTTAAAAGTAACTCTGCGCGGTGAAAGGATGTACGACTTCCTCGGTAAACTGATGAATGTTGTTTTGCCGCGTATCAGGGAATTCAACGGTGTTCCGCGCTACGGTTTTGACGGCTTCGGGAATTATACGTTGGGGTTAAAAGAACAAATCTATTTCCCCGAGATAAGTTTTGAGGCTGTTGATAAGCTGAGGGGTTTGGAAATTACAATTGTAACCAAAGCCAGATCGGATGAAGAAGGCCGTCAGCTTTTGGAAATGTTGGGGATGCCCTTTATGAAAGAGGAAGAATAAATGGCAAAGAAATCTAAGATTGCAAAATCACAGCGCACTCCCAAATTCGAAGTGCAAAGACATAATCGCTGTCGTTTATGTGGCAGACCGCGCGCATATATCAGAACGTTTGGCGTATGCCGTATATGTTTTAGAAAATTAGCCCTGTCAGGGCAAATCCCGGGAGTAAAGAAAGCCAGCTGGTAGACAGCGGTTAAATGTTAGAGTAAGGAGTACAGGGGATGTCTGTAACGGATCCAATCGCAGATATGTTAACACGAATTCGCAACGCCGGTATGGCGCGGCATGATTCGGTCTCTATACCATCCTCGAGGATGAAATTGTATATTGCAAAAATCCTTAAACAAGAAGGTTTTATTGCTGATTACGAGGTCGTTGGCGGTCGTATGCAGAGGCAGATTAAAGTTGTTTTAAAATATGCCGACAGAAACCAGCCGATGATTTCCGGTCTAAAGAGAGTCAGCAAGCCCGGATTAAGAATTTATGTACAAAACAGTGAAATCCCTCGAGTTTTCGGCGGTATGGGGATTTCAATTATTTCGACATCTAAGGGTGTTATGACCGGCAAGAAGGCTTGGCACCAAGGAATCGGCGGCGAGCTTTTATGCTACGTCTGGTAAACTAATCGTGAGGTACGTTTATATATGTCTAGGATAGGAAAATTACCGATAGCCGTGCCTGCGGGCGTGGCAGTCAAAATAGAAGATAATAAAGTTAATGTAACCGGTCCGAAGGGCTCTTTGGAGCGCTTGTTTGATCCCGGGATGAATATTGGTTTAGACGATGGGACGCTCACTGTTACTCGCCCCAGCGATGACCGAAGACACCGTGCGATGCACGGCCTTACCAGGACTTTGCTTGATAATATGGTTAAAGGCGTTAGTGTCGGTTTCGAAAAGAAGCTGGAAATCGTTGGTGTTGGTTATCGTGCCGAAATGTCAGGACAAACATTGGTTTTGCGCCTTGGCTTTTCGCATCCCGTTGAGTTTACTATGCCCGAGGGCATAGCCGTTGTATTGGACGGACAAACCAAGATAACCGTGCAAGGGATTGATAAAGAGAAGGTTGGGCAATTCGCCGCAGAAGTGCGTAAGGTACGCCCGCCGGATAGTTATAAGGGCAAGGGTGTCAGATATGCCGGAGAGGTTGTACGCCTTAAGGCCGGTAAGACCGGAGGGAGTAAGAAAAAGTGAGCAAAAATACAGCTAGAGCTGGACGTTATAGAAGGCATGCCAGAGTTCGTGCCAAGATTAGCGGTACTGCCGAGAGACCTCGTTTGTGTGTTTATCGCAGCCTGCAAAATATTTATGCGCAGGTTATCGATGACACTAAAGGGCACACTCTCGTTTCCGCTTCAACTTTGGATCCTGAAGTTGTCAAAGAGTTAGAAGGAAAGAAAAAATCTGATCAGGCTGAAATGGTCGGACTTTTAGTAGCTAAGCGGGCTTTGGAAGCCGGTGTAACGCAGGTAGTGTTTGATCGCGGCGGCTACAAATATCATGGCAGAGTAAAAACTCTGGCTGATGGAGCTCGTAAGGGCGGAATAAAATTCTAAGGAAGGGTTATAGCATTGGCCAAGAAGCTTGTAATAAAAAATAAGATAGACCCATCGGGATTAGTGTTAAACGATAAACTGATTTACCTCAACCGTGTTTCAAAGGTTGTTAAAGGCGGTAAGCGCCTTAGTTTCAGCGCTTTGGTGGTAGCCGGTGACGGAAACGGTCATGTCGGTATCGGGACCGGTAAATCTGCCGAAGTCCCCGATGCAATTAACAAAGCCAGTGCCGTTGCCAAAAAGAATTTGGTAAAGGTTCAGTTGGCGGGTTCCACTATTCCGTATGAAATGGTTGTTGAGTACGGGGCGGCAAAGGTTCTTTTGAAACCGGCCTCTCCCGGTACCGGTATTATTGCCGGCGGTAGTGTCAGAGCGGTGGTTGAGGCCGCCGGGATTAAGGATATCCTTACCAAATCCATGGGAAGTGCCAACAAGACTAATGTCGCCAAGGCAACTATCCTTGGGCTCAGCCAGCTCAAGGACCCTAAAGTACATATCGCAAGGCGCAAAGGGATAATCAGTGATATGGTAGAAACCGAGGAGGCCGCAGATGTCTAAATTGCGTGTTACGCTGATAAAAAGCGGCATCGGTTATGCCGAGGACCAGAAAAGAACCCTGACTGCTTTGGGTTTTAAACGATTAAATCAGAGTGTTGTGCTTGAAGATTCCTCTGCCGCAAGAGGCATGATTCAGAAAGTAAGGCATCTGGTTAAAGTGGAGGAAGTAAACTAGTGAGGCAGGAATTATTAAGCCCGGCACCGGGTTCAAAGAAGGATAGCAAGCGTGTCGGCCGTGGAAACGGCAGCGGGCGCGGCACATATTCCGGCAGGGGATGCAAGGGACAAAAAGCACGTGCCGGCAGGGGTAAATTAAGAGTAGGATTTGAGGGCGGACAGCTGCCTTTGATTAAGCGTCTTCCGCGCAAGCGCGGCTTTACCAATATTTTTAAGACGGAATATGAAATAATCAACTTAAGCAGGCTGGATGTTTTCGAGGCCGGCAGTGAAGTTACGGTTGTTGAACTGATTAACGCCGGTGTTATAAAAAATAATAATAAACCGATTAAAGTACTTTCAGACGGCGATTTAAATAAACCGTTGAACGTTAAAGCCGATAAGTTTTCGGCGGCAGCCAAGGCCAAGATAGAAGCTGCCGGAGGCACGGCAACAGAGGTGGCTAATGGCTAAACCCAGGCTTCTACAGGCAGCAATTGATGCTTTCAGGCTGCCCGATTTGAGGCGGCGGCTTCTGATAACCTTCGGAATACTGGTGGTATTCCGATTGGTTGCTCATGTTCCTTTGCCGGGTGTGGATTCGTCTGCCCTTAAAGCGTTATTTGAAAATAACGCCCTTTTGGGAATGATGGATCTCTTCAGCGGCGGGGCGATGAAAAACTTTAGTGTTGCCGCTATGGGTGTTTATCCTTATATTACGGCTTCGATTATTATGACCGTAATGACTCCGGTAATCCCTAAATTACAGGCGATTTCTCAAGAAGGGGAAACCGGTAAAAACAAAATAAGTCGTATAACTCATTGGTTAACGGTTCCGTTAGCCGGTTTGGCCGGTTACGGACAACTTATTGTTCTGCAGAATGCGGGTGCGGTAGCTGTCGCTACACCGCTTTTGACTGTGGCTATGATTATGACAATGATTGCCGGAACAATGTTTTTGGTCTGGTTGGGTGAGCAAATTACGGAATACGGGCTTGGTAACGGTATTTCGATTATCATCTTTGCCGGTATTGTTGCCGGGTTACCGGAAATGGCCGGAGATTCCATTCTTGCTATCCAACAAGGACAGATTGCCGGGGTGATTGCGTTCTTTGTAGTCGGGTTAGCGATGACTTTCTTAATAGTTATCTTTACGGAAGCCCACAGACGGATTCCGGTCCAATATGCTAAAAGTGTTTTTAAGAGCGGGCGCATGTACCGACAATCGGGTGCCAGCCATATTCCGCTGAGGGTTAATACCGCCGGTATGATTCCCTTGATTTTTGCGATGGCTTTGGTAATGTTCCCGGGTATTATCGCCAGCTATTTCCAGGATGTGGAGGCGCATAATTTCTGGTATTGGGTTGTCCAGATATTCAGTCCGGATACAGCCTTACCGCTGGGGATTATCTATTGGGCGTTTTATTTCGTGCTGGTATTTGGTTTCGCATTCTTTTATACTATGGTTATATTCCAGCAACAGGACCTTCCCGGTGTTTTACAACGGCAGGGAGGTTTTGTACCGGGTATTCGACCCGGAAAGCAGACAGCGACCTATCTTACGGGTGTGATTGAACGCATTACGTGGGGAGGGGCGCTATTTTTGGCTGTTGTAGCGATAATGCCTTTCATTGTCAGCACGGTTAGCAATGCGACTACTATGGTTTTATCCAGTTTCGGAATGCTGATTGTTGTCGGTGTCGTGTTGGATACCATGAAGCAAATGGAAGCTCAGCTTTCAATGAGACGCTACGAGGGCTTTTTAAAATAAAAAGGCGCCAGGGAGAATAAAATGTATATTATATTCCTTGGGGCTCCGGGAGCGGGAAAAGGCACTCAAGCGATTGAAGTTGCAAAGGAATTCGGTTTGGTGTCGATTGCTACCGGAGACTTATTCCGCCAGGCAGTAGAGCGTGAAGACGAGCTTGGGAAAAAAGTTCGTGAATATATGGAAAAGGGAGTTTTGGTTCCCAATGAAATAACGGTGCAGATGGTTTTAGGTAAACTGTCGGCGATTGAGAATCAAAACGGTGTGATTTTGGATGGGTTCCCCAGGAACCTGATACAAGCGGAAGCGCTTGATGAGGCTTTTAAAAAAGAAAATAAGAACATTGACAGTGTTGTGTATATTAAAGTTGAAGAAGGCGAACTGGTTCGGCGCTTAAGCGGGCGCTGGGTTTGCCGTTGTTGCCAGTTACCGTACCGCATTAGCGGAACGCTAACCGAGGAACATAAAAAGTGTTCCAGCTGCGACGGTGAACTTTACCAGAGGCCGGATGATAATTTGGAAACGATTAAAAATCGTTTAAGGGTCTATTTTACGGAAACCGCTCCTTTGATTGAATACTATCGAAAGAGCGATAGATTGATCGAAGTGGACGGAGAAGGTGAAGTCGAGGAGATAACCCAAAGGATTGTTGCCGCTCTTCGAAACAGAGCCTAAGAATCAATTATGGGTATTAAAATAAAATCCGAAAAAGAAATTGAAATTATGCGGATAGCCGGGCGGATTGTGGCCGAGGTGCTGCAACTCTTAAAAAACAGTATTCAGCCCGGAATGAGTACGAAAGAACTCGATTTAATAGCTGAAAAAGAACTGGTACGGCTGGGAGCGATTCCTTCTTTTAAAGGGTATCCCCCGCATGGGAAAAACAGATTTCCCGCCAGCCTTTGTGTTTCGGTAAACGAAGAAATAGTTCACGGGATTCCCGGTGAAAGGATTATTAAAAACGGCGACATTGTTTCGATGGATGTCGGCTCAATATATGACGGTTTCCAAGGGGATGCCGCTTTAACGGTTGGAGTTGGGGACATCAGCCCCAAAGCGGCCGAGCTTCTGCGGGTTACCGAAGGGGCCTTGGCAGCCGGTATTGCAGCCGCTCGTGACAGGGCTAGGTTGGGCGATATAGGAGCGGCAATCCAAGGGTACGTTGAACCCAAAGGGTTTTCGATAGTGCGCGAATATACCGGACACGGTATCGGTCGGGAGATGCACGAAGAACCCCTAATTCCGAACTTTGGGATTCGCGGAACCGGAATAGAATTAAAAAAAGGAATGACGTTGGCGATAGAGCCAATGGTTAATGTTGGCGGTTGGCGCACAAAACCCGGCAGAGACGGGTGGGTAGTTTATACCGCCGATGGCAGTCTGTCTGCTCATTTTGAGCATACTATTGCGATTACCGATGGTGAGCCCGTGGTGCTTACCGCGTTATAGGGTTAGATATTATGGCTAAAAAAGAAGCAATTGAAGTCGAAGGTGTGGTAGTTGAAGCTCTGCCGAATGCTACGTTCAATGTCGAGCTGGCAAACGGACATAGAGTTTTAGCCCATATTTCTGGTAAAATAAGAGTGCACTACATTAGAATATTACCCGGTGATAAAGTGCTGATAGAGTTATCTCCCTACGATTTAAGTCGTGGCAGGATAACTTATCGTTTGAAATAGACGTATATCGGGCAAGGAATAAGAGGTTTTTATGAAAGTTAGAGCATCAGTTAAAACAAGATGTGAAAAATGCAAGATCATTAAAAGACGCGGTGTGGTCAGAAATATCTGCACAAATCCCAAACACAAGCAGCGTCAGGGTTAGACGGGTGTCTATAAGGAGGAGTAAATGGCGCGTATAGCCGGGGTTGATTTACCCAAAAACAAACAAATTAAATATGCTTTACAATACATTCACGGGATAGGCCCGACCAACAGTATGGAAATACTGGCAAAGGCTGAGATTGATCCGGTTACTAAATCGGATGACCTCACCGAGGCGGAAAATAACCGTCTGCGCGATATTATCGACCGTGAATACAGAACTGAAGGAGAACTTCGTAAAGAAGTTACTTTGAATGTCAAACGCCTTATAGATATCGGCAGCTATCGCGGCTTACGGCATCGTCGTAATCTTCCGGCGCATGGACAGAGAACGCGTACTAATTCGCGTACTCAGAAGGGTGTAAAGAAGACGGTTGCCGGCAGAGGACAAAAGCGCGGCATGGCTAAGACGTAGTATTGAGGGAGAAAATATAATTTATGGCAGCTAATAAAAAACCAAAGGCAAAAGTAAGTAAAAGGGATCGTAAGTCTATTCCGAGCGGAAGGGCTTATATCCAAGCGACTTTTAACAATACGATCATATCTTTAACCGATCCGGCCGGCAATGTTATTTCACAGGCCAGTGCCGGAGCAGCCGGGTTCAAAGGTTCACGCAAGAGTACCCCTTTTGCGGCGCAGATGGCAGCAACCAATGCCGCCAACAGAGCAATGGAACACGGCTTGCGTCAGGTTGATGTATTTGTTAAAGGGCCGGGCAGCGGTCGCGAAGCGGCCGTGCGTGCATTGCAGGCAGCCGGGTTGTACATTACCAGTATTAGGGATGTCACCCCCATACCTCACAACGGTTGTCGTGCACGTAAAAGGAGGAGAGTCTAAAGAATGGCTAGATATACAGAAGCAGTTTGCCGTCTGTGCAGGCGCAGCGGTGAAAAATTAATGCTCAAGGGTAACAAGTGCATTACCAAATGTACATTTGATAAGCGTCCCAAGCCTCCGGGACCTCAAATCGGTCGCCGTCGTCGTTTATCCGACCGCGGTGAGCAGTTACGTGAAAAACAAAAGGTACGTTACAGCTACGGTGTCATGGAAAGACAGTTCAAACGTATCTTTAGCGAAGCGGAAAGAAAAACCGGTATTACCGGTGAGAATTTGCTGGTGCTTCTTGAGAGGCGTCTTGATAACGTAGTTTATCGTCTTGGATTTGCCGATTCAAGGGCGCAGGCTCGTCAATTGGTACAGCACGGGCACTTTGATTTGAACGGCAAGAAAACCGATATTCCTTCTTGTTTTGTTAAAGAAGGCGATGTTATCAGTTGGCGAGCCAGAAGTGTTAAAACCGAATATTTTAAGATGGTGTCAATCTCTCTTGCCTCCAAAGTTGTTCCCGGATGGTTAAATTTAGATAAAGAAAAAGTTGTTGGTAAGGTATTATCTTTGCCGACGCCCGACGATATAGAGGCGAAATATAACATAGCGTCTGTAGTTGAGTATTACTCAAGATAGATGGGCTGGCAAGGAGGTAGAGTTTGTTTGGTTTAACTGTATCTGATATAAATTGTGTCGAAGGTAACGACAATTACGGAAAGTTTGAAATCGAACCCTTAGAGAAGGGGTTCGGTACCACTATCGGGAACGCTTTGCGTCGTGTGTTATTGGGTTTTCTGCCCGGAGCGGCCGTTACCAAGATAAAAATAGAAGGCATTCAGCATGAGTTTGCGCCGATTCCTTACGTTAAAGAGGACGTGCTTGAATTCATATTGAATGTTAAGGCTTTGCGTTTAAAAGCGCTTTCGGGAAGCCCTGCCAAATTGTCATTGGAAAAGCAGAAGGACGGGCCGATTTACGCCAGGGATATTCGTCCCTCCAACGACTTTGAAATTGTGAACCCGGATTTATACCTGGCGACCATTGATTCACCCGAAGCTCGATTCTATGTAGATTTTGATGTAGAAATAGGGATGGGTTTTAAGGCCGCCGATTCGACGGATAATTTGTCCGTGGGTACAATTCCGATTGATGCGATTTTTTCGCCGGTACGCAAGGTGAATTATAATACCGAACCGATTCATGTCGGGGAGACTTCCAGCAGGGAGCGCTTAATCCTCGAAATTTGGACCGACGGTACAATTGCTCCGGGCGATGCCATGAGCAAAGCCGCTTCGGTTTTGGTTGAACAATTCGGGCCGTTTGTCGAGTACAGCAAGGCTTCAATTATTGCGGAAGAGAAAAAGGCGCTCAAAGCCTCAATCCCGCAGGAATTGTATGATATGCCGGTTGAACAGCTCGATCTTTCCGTTCGGGCAATGAATTGTTTACGCCGCAGTGGTATTACCACGGTAGGCGAATTGGTCAGCACCGACGAAGAAGAGCTTTTGGGAATTCGCAATTTCGGTCAGAAATCGCGACAGGAAGTTCAGGATCGTATTCGCGCGCTCGGGATTGATTTCTCCATTGGCGGTGGCGAAGACGATGACAGCGTTGAAAAAGAATAAAAAGAAAGAGTCTGCCGAATAGGTAACATTTAGGAAGAGGCAAAAATGAGGCATAAAGTATCTGGAAGAAGATTAGGTAGAGATTCAGCACACAGGAAGGCTTTATTTCGCAACCTGGTGACTGATTTAATGGATTACGAAAAAATTGTAACCACTGAATCCAAGGCTAAAGAGGTTCAAGGGCTGGCCGAGAAAACCATTACGCTGGGAAAGCGTAACGATTTGGCGTCCAGACGAAGAATGTTAGCTTATCTCTACGACGGTAAAGTTGTAGATAAGGTGTTTTCCGACATCGCGCCGAGATTTGCGGAGCGACAGGGCGGCTACACTCGAATTACTAAACTAGGGCCGAGGCTCGGTGACGGTGCGGTAATGGTTCAGTTGGAATTGGTTGAAAAATCCAAGTAGTCTGCTCTTTTTAAATTTGAATAAGGGTTATTGATGATGGGGGAGAATATCTCTCCGGAAGATATAAGAACTAAAAAATTGGTTCTGATTATTGAATATAAGGGAAGCAATTATTTTGGGTTTCAGTTACAAGAAGAGCTTCCGACGGTGCAGGGTGCACTTGAACAGGCATTGTATCGCTTAACAGGTGAAAAAATAAGAGTGGGCTCGGCCAGTAGGACCGATACAGGGGTACATGCCTTAGAGCAGATAGTTAGCTTTAAAACCAAATCGGACATAGTTCCGGATAAGATTATAACCGGCTTAAACCACTATCTGCCAAAAGACATTGCGGTTAAAGCGGCGTACAGGGTTGAAGATTCTTTCAACATTAGAAAAAGAGCTGTAAGCCGAGAGTATAAGTATTACATTTTAAATACTCGGGTTAGATCTCCGCTTTGGGATGATTACTCCTTTAGGGTTAGCGGGGAATTGGATATTGAAGCAATGAATCGGGTTGCCGAACAGCTTATCGGCGAGCATGATTTTGCTTCGTTTGCCACTAACTTAAAAATAGAATTAAAAAGTACCGTTCGACGTATTTACAAGGCCCGTTTCGACAGAGAAGGCAATTTGGTGGTTTTTAATATTATCGCCAACGCGTTTCTGCCGCATCAGGTGCGTAATACGGTTGGAGCTCTTATCAGGGTAGGCCAAGGCAAGGTGACTGATAAAGAGTTTCATAGTATAATGTTAGCGGAAAAACTTGGTTTGGCCGGTCCCGCGGCACCCGCTAAGGGTCTGTGCCTGATTAAAGTTAATTATAATAAATCCTTAGGGGAAGAGAATAGTGAAAACATATAGTGCAAAGGCTGCGGATATTAAGAGAGAATGGCATGTTATCGATGCTACCGACCAGGTGTTAGGTCATCTGGCTACCGATATTGCTCGTTTACTTATGGGGAAGAATAAACCGATATTTACCCGTAATGTAGATACCGGTGATTATGTTGTAGTTATAAATGCCGACAAAATTCGTGTTACCAGCAATAAGGGGACATCCAAACTTTATTATCGACATTCCGGATATCCCGGCGGTTTAAAGGTTGTTAATCTTGAAAAGATGATGAAAACCAAACCGGAGTTCGTGATTGAACATGCGGTTAAGGGGATGTTACCTCATAATCGTCTCGGTAACAGTATGATAAAGAAATTAAGAGTATACACCGGGGATACCCATCCCCATGCGGCACAGGTGGCTGCAAAAGAATAAATCAGTTAAAAGTGTGTGAGGGAAGCTTTGAAAAAATTAACTTATACGAATGGAACAGGCAGACGTAAAACAGCTGTTGCTCAGGTAAGAATAATGCCCGGCAGCGGTGAGATAATAATAAACGGAATGCCGTACGAACAAAGATTTGTGAGTGTCGAGCACCGTCAGTTTATTTTGAAACCCTTTATGGCGACCGAAACAATGGGCAAATTTGATGTTTCGGTTATCGTCAGAGGCGGCGGTGTTTCCGGGCAGGCGGGTGCCGTATCGCACGGTATTGCTCGCGCTTTGTTAAAGGAAGACGAAAAATTCAAGGCCGCATTAAGAGGCGACGGTCTTTTGACTCGTGACCCGCGTGCCAAAGAAAGAAAGAAACCCGGTCTCAAACGTGCTCGTAAGGCACCTCAGTACACCAAGCGTTAGTTTTCTGCGGTTTTATTAGAAAAGAGAAGGCTGCAAAGTTTTGGCTTTGCGGCCTTTTTGTTGTTAAGAGGCTTCTGCTTTCCAATCCTCAGAAAGATGTCCTTGCGAGAAGCGAGTTGTTAGACGAGCGACGTGGCAATCTCGCTTTTGTCATCCTGAACGGAGTGAAGGATCTAAGAGGATTGAAATGCAGGCTATGAGGTTACCTCAGAGTTAAAAAAGGAGCATCGCTCTACTCTAAAACCTGTTACCGAACGCTACACTATTCGCCAACTCCCAGATTCTTCGGCAGGCTCAGAATGACATTACTCTTGTCATCCTGAACGAAGTGAAGGATCTAAGAGGACGGGAAATACAGGCTATTAGGAATCCTCAGCAATAAATAAAAGGCATCGTCCCACTGTAAAATCAGTATTCGAACGCTACACTATTCGCCAACCCCTAGATTCTTCGCTATGCTCAGAATGACAAATTATAAACGCCTTTGCGAGGAGTGAGCCGTTAGGCGAACGACGTGGCAATCCCATACAGATTTATTAGAGATTGCTTCGCCTTCCCTTCGGGAATGGTCTCGCAAAGACAAAGAGGACTGCTTCGCCTTTCCTTACGAGAATGGTCTCACAAAGATAAAAGAAATGCCCTTGTGAGGAGTGACTCTTTAACAAATCAGGTTTTACCCTCTGAGTTCTTGTTTTAACTTCTCAATCGTTTCAATCGGGGTCGGGTCAACCTTATTTAAAATCGCCAGATAGTAACTGATATAGTCGCCGAGGAGTACTAGGCTTAACATTTGCGCCAGCGCATTTTCTCCGCCGATATCAATAACGCTGTATTTGATTTTGTAGCGCTCAAAGACACGACAGGTAGCATTGTAACGCGCCAGAATCGGCTTTGATATCAGTCCTGAGCGCAAGATGATGACAACGGCATCTTCGATAAAACCGGGCGGGAATTCGTATCCTGCAATCGTGTTGTGATTTAATTCCGAGAACGATTCATTGGCTGCCCAGTTTTTACTGTTTTCGTTAAATTGCGTTTTCCAACGGTAACAGATTTCGGAAGTAATTTCCGCTCCGTAGATAAATATAAACTTTCCGTATAGCTTATGTGCTATTTGCTTGGCCTGATTTTTCTCCAGCGGAACCTCAATATCCATTTGTTCGGTAAGCTGTTCGAGTATCCGTATCGTCTCGGCAATATCGGCCGATTTATCCCCGATAATTCCCAGCCTTTGCAGTGTGCAAAGTATTGCCATAAAACTAAATGGCAAAGTGGCGCGAGGTTGGGCTTTGTAATCAAAAATAAACAGGGGGAGGTTTTTTTCTTCGGCAATTTCTTTGAGCTTGCCGCCGGTGGAAACAACCATGCATTTTGCGCCTATCGCAAGCGCTTGGCTAAGTGCGGAAAGCGTTTCCTCGGTATATCCTGAATAACTGCAGGCGATTATCAGCGTATTATTATCAGCAAATGCAGGCAGATTATAACTGCGGTTGACGGTTATCGGGAGTTTGGATTCATTTAAGGTTAATCTTGCAATCAGGTCGCCGCTAATGGCCGAACCACCCATTCCGAGAATCATAACACGGTTAACATCGGCATAATCGCCGGGGAGTTCAATAAGCATTGCCTTGCGCCATGCCTGCCGGCAAAGCTCGGCAAACCCGTTGAGATGGTTTATCATTTTCTCGGTATCGTATTCGGTGTAAATATCCAAATTATCCAAATCAATCATAGGGCTATACTCCGGCAAGTTTTTTCCCGAATTCAATTAGTTTCTCCACTGTTTGTTTGCTGTTACTTTCGGCATAAATCCGCAGTAAAGGCTCCGTTCCCGAAAAGCGAATCAGGAGCCATCCGCCGTCTGCTAAAGTATATCTAAATCCGTCAAAAGAGTCTTCTTTGACCACTTCCGTATTATTTATGGTTTTAGGGTGGCTGTTTCTTACGCGGTCGGTAATCAAATTTCGTTCTTCGGTAAATTCAACATCCAACCGATCGTAGTAATGCTCGCCGACCTTATTATATAAATCTTTAAGCAATTGGGAAGGTTTTTTATCGGTTTTAACCATCAAGTCCAGGAAGCACAAGCCTGCCAGTAGGGCGTCACGTTCGGGAACATGTCCTTTAAAACCGTATCCCCCGCTTTCTTCTCCGCCGATTATCGCATTATGTTCAATCATAAGTGGGGCCACGTATTTAAAACCAACCTTAGTTTCATAAATCGGAACATCATAGAGTTCGGCGAGTTTATCAAGCATGGCGGTGGCGGTAATTGTTTTTATAATTGCCCCGCGTTCTTTCTTAACCTCCAGCAGGTATAGTGCCAAGAGGGCGTAAACCTGGAGCTGGGTCAAGAAATTGCCGTTTTCATCCATAATACCGATGCGGTCGGCATCGCCGTCCGTTGCCAGTCCTATGTCGGCGCGGTCGGTTTTGATAAGCTCCGCCAGGTTTGTAAGGTTACTTGCAATCGGCTCGGGTTGTTTTATTCCGGGGAAGGCCGGGTTGGGGGCGCCGTTAATTTCGGTAATTTGGGCCTTGCCTCCAGCCAGCAGTGATTTAAAATACCCGCCGCCCGAACCGAACATTGAATCAACCGCTATGGAGAGGTTCTTGTTTTTTATGCCGTTAATATCAACTAATTTGGCAATTTGTGCCGCATAAATATCGTAAAGGTTAACGTATTCCACCAAGCCCTTTTGTATTCCCTCGTCCAGCGCAAGCCGATTAATTTTTTCGGATTCCGATACAATTGCGAGGTTCTTTTCAATTTTAGAAATAACTTCCGTTGGGGCGCTGGCTCCGTCTTGTGATTTTATTTTAAAGCCGTTCCAATTACCGGGATTATGGCTGGCGGTAATAACAATCGCGCCGCCGGCTTGTTTTGCAACCGTTCCGTAACTTACAACGGGGGTCGGCTCGGGCTTTTGGCAGAGATATACCTTGATTCCGTTGGCGGCAATTACCTCAGCGGCAACATGCGCAAAATCCTTGGAAGCAAAGCGTGTATCGTAACCGATAACTAATCCGAGTTTGGCAAGATCTGATTTTTGTAAATATAGGGCTACGGCTTGCGAGCAGATACGGACATTATCAAACGTAAAATCATCGGCGATAATTCCTCGCCAGCCGTCGGTTCCAAATTTAATGGGACTATTCTTCAATCACACCTCACAACTACCCGCGACAGGGGAGCAATTCTAGACTATGTAAGCCTATTATATCAAATCCCTTACTAATTTACTCCCCGAATGCTTCTTTTCTGATAATTGCAGCCTTATCCGTTTGTTCCCAAGTAAGGTCAAGATCGGTGCGTCCGAAATGTCCGTACGCTGCCACCTGACGATAAACCGGGCGCCGTAAATCCAAATGTTTAATAATTGCTGCTGGCCTTAAATCAAAGTGCCTGCTAATCAGTTCTTCAATTTTTTGATGGCTGACTTTTTCGGTTCCGTATGTTTCTACACAAACGGAGAGCGGCTTAGCGTTGCCGATAACATACGACACTTGAATTTCAATCCTGTCGGCAATTCCGGCAGCCACCAGGTTTTTGGCAATATAGCGCGCCATGTAACTTGCCGAACGGTCGACTTTGGTCGGGTCTTTACCGGAGAAAGCGCCACCCCCGTGGCGGGCAAATCCCCCGTAGGTATCGACAATAATCTTACGGCCCGTAAAACCGGTATCCGATACCGGTCCGCCGATAACAAAACGGCCGGTGCCGTTTACATAATATTTAGTGTTGGCATCAATTAATTCGGGCGGAACAACTTCGTTGATTACATACTTAATAATATCTTTTTCGATTTGTTCATGGATTACATCGTCATCGTGCTGGGCGCCGATTACAATACTATCGATTCTCTTAACTTTGCCGTTAGCATACTCAGCGGTAACCTGAGATTTTCCGTCCGGACGCAAGTAGGGGATAATGCCTTCTTTGCGGGTTTTGGCAAGCCTGCGGCAGAGATTATGCGCCAGTAAAATCGGGAGCGGCATTAGTTCTGGGGTTTCGTTACAGGCGTAGCCCACCATCATCCCTTGGTCGCCGGCGCCGGTTTCATCAAAATCATCGGTAGAAAGATTTTTTACTTCCGCCGATTTGGAGACGCCCATATCAATATCCGTCGATTGTTCTTTAACGGAAACAATAACACCGATTGAATTGCTGTCAAAACCGTATTCGGGTTTGGTATAACCGATATCCTTAACAACGCTTCTTACAATTGAGGGTATATCCACGTAACATTTTGTGGTTATTTCCCCAAGAACCACAACCAACCCGGTAGTGGTCGCAACCTCACAAGCGACTCTGCCTTCGGGGTCCTCAAGCATTATCGCATCAAGGATGGCGTCCGATATCTGGTCACACATTTTATCAGGATGCCCCTCGGTTACCGATTCGGATGTAAACATAAACTTAGGTAAACTTTCGAAACAGTTACTCATAAAATTCTCCTCTTTAAGTCCCCTCTTCCCAGCTGTTTAAATATCTTTCTTGTTCTGCGGTTAGTTTATCGATTTTAATTCCCATTGATTCAAGTTTTAATCTGGCAACCTCTAAATCGATATCCTCCGGTACAACATAAACTTGCGGTTGTAATTTCGTGCTATGTTTAACCATATATTCAAGGCAAAGTGCTTGATTGGCAAAGCTCATATCCATAACACTTGAGGGGTGTCCCTCGGCTGCGGCCAAGTTAATCAGCCTTCCTTCACCCAAAAGAAATATCTGCCGTCCGTCGCTTAGGGTATATTCATCAACAAAAGTTCTGATTTGTCTCTTTTTGACCGACATCTCCTCCAGGCCCGGGATATCAATTTCAATATTGAAATGTCCGCTGTTGCAGACTATCGCCCCGCTTTTCATTACCTCAAAGTGTTTTTTGGCGATAACGTGTTTATTACCGGTAACGGTAATAAAAATATCACCGATTTTGGCTGCTTCTTCCATCGGCATTACCTTAAAGCCGTCCATTACCGCTTCCAGGGCGCGTAAGGGTTTGACCTCGGTAACAATCACTTGAGCACCCAGCCCCTTAGCCCTCATTGCCGCCCCGTGGCCGCACCACCCGTAACCGACAATCACAACATTCTTGCCGGCAAAAAGGACATTGGTGGCACGTATAATTCCGTCAATAGTGCTTTGCCCTGTCCCGTAACGATTATCAAAAAGGTATTTCGTCTGCGCATCGTTAACGGCGATTATCGGGTATTTAAGTTTACCGTCCCTTTCCATACTGCGCAGCCTGATAACACCGGTGGTGGTTTCTTCCGTACCACCGATAATATCCTCCAGTAATTCGTTTCTTTCTTTATGAAGGATACTGACAAGGTCGGCCCCGTCATCGACGGTTAGGTGCGGCTTATGGTCAAGCGCGGTTTTAATATGCTTGTAGTAAGTGGCATCATCTTCGCCTTTGATGGCGTTGGTGGGAATACCGTATTCCACCAGCGCTGCCGCGGTACTGTCCTGGGTGCTAAGCGGGTTTGAAGCGCACATTACCAAATCGGCGCCCCCCGCTTGTAATGCCAGGGCCAAATTTGCGGTTTCGGTTGTAATATGCAGGCAGGCCGAAATACGCACACCCGTAAAGGGCTTTTCTTTTTCAAACCTGTGTTTAATAAGCCCCAGAACCGGCATTTCGCGTGCCGCCCATTCAATCCTTTCTCGCCCGTCTTGAGCAAGCGAAAGGTCTTTTACATCGTATTTGTTCTCATCCATTTTAAATCCGTCCTTTGTTTCCGTACAAACCAATATATTATATTAGATATACCCGATTCTGTCTATTATGCAGCTTATGTTTTCCGTATTCGGTGCGGCATTGTTAATTTTAATATGAGAAGCGGCTGGAATTTCCTGAACCGGCTCCATAAATTTTTTCTGCTCCAGATAGATTTCCCAGCGTCCGTCGGATACGGATTCTTCGGTAAGCCGCCGATCCAATCTTTTACGGGCTGTTTCGTCATCTATGTTACATTCGATTAAAAAGAACCTTGCCCCGTATTTCTCCGCCAGTTTTTGAGCGGTTTTTCTGTCGGCAGCTCTTACAAATGTGGCATCTATAATCACTGAGCCCCCGTCTTTTAGTATTTCTTCGGTTTCTTTAAAGAGTTGGGAATAGGTCTTTTGGGTAAACTCCGGAGAATAAATCCCGCCGGTAAAACTATCAAATCGGTGTTCCTTTGCGTCAATGTTTGCCAGTTTTTTACGCGTAATATCGGATGAAAGATACGCCAGCCCCAGCTTTTTGGCCAGCCCGCTTGCAATGGTCGATTTCCCGCAGCCCGTAAGCCCAACGGTTATCAACAGGGTTGGCACGGTGTTTGCATAAGAACAGGCCAAATCAAAATAGGCTTCGGCTTCATCTTTTGCTTCTTTTTTATGTTCTGCGGATACACATGGGTCATCCAATTTAAAACAGGCAACCTTGCCTCGGACGCAAGCACGATAACACTTGTAAAATTTCAGCAGTTTATTGATATCATCGTCACCGCTGTATTCGATATAGCTTTTAATAAAACTTTGCGCCAAATCCGCTCTGCCGTTGTGGTCCAAATCCATTGCTAAAAACGCCACTTCGGCGGCAACGTCACAATACCTAAAGCGGTCGTTAAACTCAATGCAATCATAAATAATTAACCCGTTTTCAAAACAGATATGGGCGGCATGCAAATCACCGTGGCAGTCTTTTATTTTGTTTGAGGCTACTCTTTCTTCAAACAGGGCTGCATTTTCTTGGATAAAATTATAAACAAAATCGGCAATTTTTTGATACTTTTGTTCGGTTAACGTTTGGCCGATATAGGGCTTCATTTGGTTTAAATTCTCTTCGTTATTGTCTCTGACCGCTTCAATTTCTCCGAATTTGCTTATGGTTTGATTGGTAGCGGCAACGCTGTGAAACTCCGCCATTTTGCGAGCGACCCTGGACATCATATCATCGGTAACGTTATCTTCTTTTAAAAGATTATCCAACATGCGGTCGTAGGGGAGGATTTTCATTTTGACAACGTACTCCATCACTTCTCCGCTGCCGCCGAAAGAATAATTTTGGTCTTTTTTGGTAATCGGGAAGACCCCGATATAGGTATCAGGCGAAAGCCGCCTGTTCAGTTCCACTTCTTTGTCACAAAAGTATTTTCTTTGCGCCAGCGTTGTGTAATCGACATACCCCAGGTTAACCGCTTTCTTCATTTTGTAAACGAAGCGGTCGGTTATAAAAACAAACGACATTTGGGTTTGCACTAATCGTACCGTTTTTGTTTCTTCGGGGTATGTCTCGGGGTTAAGAAGAGCCCGGACTACTTCGGGAAGGTTATCCATATTTATATTATCCTTTTAGTTTGGGAATAATTCGAAGACGCCTTGCAATATTGTATCACTTATTCCGTTTCATGAATAATCGGATTTTTCTTTTTTGGCTGTTTGAGAAGAATGCTCAGAATTATTCTACCGTCTTTGCGAGGAGCGAGCCTTGTGCGAGTGACGTGGCAATCCCATACAGATTTATTAGAGATTGCTTCGCCTTCCCTACAGGAATGGTCTCGCAAAGACAAGGTAGTTATCCCAGCCGTTCGTGGTGAGCTTGTCGAACCATAACGGCGGACGAATGTTAGTCCTTGGTCTCTCGTTCGTTTGACCCTTCGACAGGCTCAGGGCGAACGAGTCTTTTTTGTCATCTTGTCCCCTCATTTTGTCATCCTGAATGAAATGAAGGATCTAAGAGGATAGGAAGCATAGGCTATGAGGCACCCTCAGCAATAAAAAAGAGGCGTCGTCTAGGTGTGATTTGCTAATCGAACGGTACACTATTCGCTAACTCCTAGATTCTTCGATAAGCTCAGAATGACAAAAAGGGAGGAATTGAATGATACAAAAAGGGCGCTTAGAATTACCCCACTGTCTTTGCGAGGAATGAGTCTTTGGCGAGTGACGTGGCAATCTCCAAAGAATTTATTAGAGATTGCTTCGCCTTCCCTACAGGAATAGTCTCGCAAAGACAAGGGAGAATTGCTTCGCTGCGCTCGCAAAGACATGGAAAGTGTCCAGAATGACAATGGGGTCACCCCGTTCTTAATCCCTCTGATAAACCCTATCCGTAAACCCTTCTCATCTCCGCAGACAATCCCGCCAGCAGTTCCAGTGCCAACTCCGCCACCTCTTCCTTTAATATTGCCAATCCGCAACTGGGGGTAAGCAAACTATGCTCCGCTAACTGCTTAAAGGCGATACCTTTACGAGTAAAAGGAGCCATTGCCTCTTCCAAACGGTCCTTTAGGCTGGCAATCGTTTCCTTTTGAATACTTTCTTCATCGGTGGGGATTATGCCCCAAGCAATAGCGCCGTTTCGTTCCAAAAATGCCTTAACATCTTCGGGGTACAATGTTAAGCTTTCGGCGAAGTTGTATGTATCAAAATTAAGAATATCAATCCCCGTACTTAGCACCAGCGACCAATCGGTGTTTCCGCAGCAATGAATCCCTTTTAGCCCGCTGATTCCGTCCATAACTTCCTGCAAAAGGGCTATTATTCTTTCTTTGGGGAGTGAAAAGAAAGCCGAACCGTACGAAGTCATTGCCGGTTCATCTATAAAAATAATTGTGTTTTTGGAAATTTGCGACAGGCGTTTTTCCTGCCAGCTCGCTTTAAACCTTAATAATTTGGCAACTGCATCGGACAATATCTCGTCGTAAAGGATTGCTTTTCCGTTGCTGCCCTTGACACTTAATCCCCAGCTTAGAGGGCCGGTTACCTGCCCCTTAACGGCAAGCGGCGATAAACCGGGTTGATTTAAAAATTCATAAAATCCGGCGGCATATTCCTCTGTAATCGGAAATTTGTCGGTATCGTTTTCAATATAAGCCATATAAAGCTGTTCCAGTTCGCCGCTGTGGTCTTCCTTTTCATCCAATAGCAGGTCGCTGCCCAGTTCAATAATTCCCGGAAAACCGGCGCTAAATTGCACTGCCATTCCTTCTTTGGGCGAGCGGTTGGGTAATTGCGGCCAACAGGGTATATCTTTTAAAAAGCGCGCCACCAGAGAGCAGGCCTCTTTGGCATCTTTATGCGGCATGCTTCCAATCATAGTCGGTAAAAAGTTAAAGCCGGTATCTTTCATTTTGAACACTTTTCCTTGTAATTAATTCGTTTTATTGTACCATAAAGCGCTTCTTTGGCGTTTTGTGCTTACACCCGTTTTTGACTTGATTTATTAGGGATTGCTTCGCTGCGCTCGCAAAGACAAAGTAGTTATTCCAGCCGTTCATGGTGAGCCTGTCGAACCATAACGGCGGACGGTAATCTTTGGTTTCCCATTCGTTTGACCCTTCGACAGGCTCAGGGCGAACGGGTCTTTTTTGTCATCTTATCCCCTCATTTTGTCATCCTGAATGTAATGAAGGATCTAAGAGGATGAGAAATGTAGACTATGAGGCTGCCTCAGCAATTAAAGAAGAGGCATCGTCCTACTCTAAAATCCGCTATCGAACGGTGCACTATCCGTTAACCCCTAGATTCTTCGGCAAGCTCAGAATGACAAGTTATAAATGTCTTTGCAAGGAGCGAGCCCTTGGCGAGTGACGTGGCAATCTCCTGCGGATTTATCTATATGAGATTGCTTCGTCTTCCCTACGGGAATGGTCTCGCAAAGACAGGGAAGAATTGCTTCGCTGCGGTCGCAAAGGCAGTGTGTTTCTCAGCCGTTCGTGGTGAGCTTGTCGAACCATAACGGCGGACGGTTGGTAGTCTTTGGTTTCTCGTTCGTGGGACCCTTCGACAGGCTCAGGGCGAACGAGCCTTTTTTGTCATCTTGTCCCCTCATTTTGTCATCCTGAACGCAGTGAAGGATCTAAGAGGATGGGAAATGTAGGCTATTAGGCATCCTCGGCGACAGATAAGAGGCATCGTCCCACTCTAAAATCCGTTACCGAACGGTGCGCTATCCGCTAACCCTTAGATTCTTCGGCAAGCTCAGAATGACAAGTTATAAATGTCTTTGCGAGGAGCGAGCCCTTGGCGAGTGACGTGGCAATCCCCAAGGAATTTTATTTATATGAGATTGCTTCGCCTTCCCTACGGGAATGGTCTCGCAAAGACAAGGGAGAATTGCCTCGCTTTCTCTTATGGGAATGGGCTCAGGATGACAAAAAGGGGTAACGGAATGACACCGTTATTATTACCCTCTTTTAACTGCGCATGTTGCGTCGGAAAAAGAAGGTTCCGACAACAAAAACAGCAATTGTCCAGATAACCAAAAACAACAAGTCGCTGCCGATGGCCTCAATTCCGGCACCTCTGGTAATAATAGCGCGCGCGGCGCTGACGGCGTGCGAATAGGGGAACGAATCGGCGAAAATGCGAACGTATGAGGGTAAAAATTCAATCGAAAACCAAACCCCTGATATGATTGCCAGCGGCATCGAGAATAACCAACTTAACGCTTCACCCTGATTTTCCGATTTGGCAAGCGAGGCAATTACCATCCCGATACCGATACTGCATAAAGAAGTCAGCACAAAAATAACCAGTGCCAGCCAAATATTACCGATAATATCCATCCCGAATAACCACCCGAGAAGGATAAATACAAAAACCTGTATAATGGCGATAATTACCATACTTAGCGAGTAACCAACAATAAACTCCCACGGGCGGGTAGGGGTAGTCATCATTCTCTGTAAAAACCTTGTTCCCTTATCGCGAAGCATTATGCGCCCGGCGGTCGGAATCATTATCAGCAAACCGAAGACAATAATTCCCGGGGCGATAAAATCCATCTGTGTTATTTTGGATTCAATATTAATCGGGTTTGTTTTTACGGTAATCGGTATTTCTATGTTAGCATAAGAGCGCGCTACCGAGTTTATAATTGAAATTATATTTGATGCCGTCGATAAATCACTTTCATCGTAAATTAAATCGAGCTTTATTTCACCCGGTAGTTTTTGCCATATCAGCATCACTTCTTCGCCGAATCCTTCCGGAATAACAATATAGGACGAAATATTGCCGAGTTTTATGTTTGCCAATGCGTCGTCAGCGGATGCGTAGTTTTTTACGGTAAGCATATCTGCCGATTGTAGGGCATTATCGGTAAATCCTTTTGAGATTTCGCTTTGATCGTTATCGACAATGCCCACTCCGTAATTTACAGATATCTCACCCCCGAAAGCGAACCCGAAGAGGAGCATAAAAACCAACGGGAAGGCCAGTAAAAACAGAAGCGCCAGTGCATCGCGATAGGTTTCTTTAAGCGTTCTTTTAAAAATGGATAAAAAGCTCACTCCCTTAACTCCTTTCCGGTAATGTTAATAAAGACGTCGTCAAGGGTCGGTTCTTTAATATGTGCCGAGCGAATAATTGCCCCCGAATTGTGCAGGTAATCCACTATTTCTTTAAAATCGACTTGTTTATCGGTAATTGTCATTGTTCCGTTTGAGACCTGAACATCTTCGTATTTTTCTTGCAGTTGTGCAATTGTTTTTTGTGCCAAGTTCCAAGCTTTAACAACTATTGTGCGCGTGTCAATCATATCGGTTTTTAAATCAAGCGCGGTGCCGAGGGCAACAATTTTACCGCCGTCGATAATGCCGATGCGGTCGGCTAAGAAATCGGCCTCCTCAAGATAGTGGGTTGTAAGCAGAACAGTTTTCTCTTTTTTGAGACGGGCGATGTATTTCCAAACGACACGCCTGGATTGTGGGTCCAACCCGAGTGTCGGTTCATCCAGTATAATCAGCGGTGGGTCGTTAATCAGCGCCATAGCGATATTTAAACGGCGCTTCATCCCGCCGGAAAACCTTCTTACCTGATCATTAGCTCTGTCCTCAAGCCCCATTGTTTCAACCAGTTCGCGGGCCCTCTCTTTGACTTGTTTAGGAGGCAATCTGTGTAGGTTCCCGAACAGTTCCAGGTTTTCAATCGGGGTTAAGAAATCGGAAAGAGTGGTATCTTGAGGCGAGACACCGATAACGGATTTAACCTGGTAGGGGGATTTGTTAATATCATGTCCCATTACCAGCGCCGTCCCGCTTGAGGGCTTAAGCAGGCAACAGAGCATACTGATGGATGTGGTTTTGCCTGCCCCGTTGGGACCCAGAAAAGCGAACAACTCGCCTTTTTTAACATTAAGGTTAATATTATCAACCGCCACGACTTTCCCGAATATACGTGTTAGGTTGAAGGTTTGAATGGCAAAGGAATCATCCGGTTTTGCTTCGAATAAAGGAGTTTCCGTTATCATCTGTTTCCCTCTCGCAAATTACCGTTAGAATTATAGCATAACGGTATCGGCTTTTGGATATATTTTGAGGGATTTATTGCCAAGAAAGGAAAATTTAACCGGTTGTCTTTAGTTAAAATAAAACGGAGGGATAAATAACTCATTTATCCCTCCGTCGGTCGTTACGGAAAGCTTAGTTCAAAATATCAAAACGGATTGTCCAAGTTTTAGTTCCGGAATAGCGATTTTTCAAAACGTCCGGATAACCTGCAATCGGGTTATCTCCGGCATGCCATTCATCGTCTTGGAAATAATAATACGTTAAGAGTGAACTGACATCGGGGGAGAAAGTTGATTTAACTTTAATAATAAACTGGTCACCTTCCCTTGTAAAGGAAACCGTTCCTTCCAAATCCAGGTAATAATGCATCACAGTTTTAGCGTATTTTTTTTGCATTCCCGGGTCATCCGGATAAGCATCTTTGGCTATACCGTCAGCAACAATAGTGCAGCTGACGTTTGCCGTTCCTTTTTCGTTAATATTGCTCCATGTTCCTTCCATAACAAAATTGGTAACTTGAATTGTCCAGTTCATGCCTCCACTCTCTTTGTAAGTAGCGGATACGTAAGGAACATCAATATATATTTTCCCGCTTGAAGGGATTTTGATTGGACTGGCGGCTTTAAGCGCTTCGCGGACGCTGTTACCGGGGATTGAGTTGGTGTCGGAACTGGCGTAAGCGATTGTGTTAATGACCAAGGTGTCCGCCGTATCGATTTGATATACCGGAGGGGTGACTTTAAAAGTATATTCCCTGATTATCGTATCGGGGTCATCCTCATCAAATATTAGTACTTTATTGGGAGAGCCGGCCATAATGTGCCCTAATATCCTAAAGGGTAGGGATGCCCTTCCGTCATCATCGATTACCTGCTGCCATTTTTCTTTGTCAAGAACCTCATCGGCCAATGGCGCAATACGGGCGATAAGTCCTGCGAATTTGGCTTCGGAAAGCTTGGGCGTCGCCGTTTCGTATTCACTGTCAATTAATTGAACGGTTACAATTTTGTTCAGCTCTTTGGCTATTTTATTCAGCTCAACACCTATTTGTGCTTGATGTTCTGAAGCTAATTTGCGCCCAATCTGAATAAATACCGGATAGAGATATTCGTTTAATAATTCATTTTTCTGGCGTCCGGATATTTTATTTTTCATGTCCTCGTTTAAGCCGCCCCCGCCGGTAAAACCGTTATTTTGGGCTTCGCTTTGGTAAAGAGCGACGGTCGTTTCATTTTCCCAGAATTTCCGACAATAACTGTCAACTTCTTCCATAATTTTTTGTTCTAATTCTTCGGGGGTTTGAGCCTGCCTGGTGATTTTTAACAATCGCTCGTACCAATCTTTGGCGCTGCGTTTCATGCCCGGTTCACGAAGGTAGTAAAGCCGATAAGCCTCGGTGTAAATATCTTCTCGCCCGCTCCATGCTTCGGTTGCAAATTTGTTTAATGCATAGTCGATGCAAAAAACACCGACTGATCCCAATTGTAGGAATGCCGAGCCGAATTTGGAAACACCGAAGTATGAAAGGTTTTTAATAAGGTTGGTATGGAGTGCAACGCTGTCGCCTTTTTGGTAATCAACGGCAGCCTGCGCGATTGCCGCTAAAAGCCCGATATTGGTTACCGCATTGCTTAAGCCGTTAATTAATTCGGTTGTGTAAATAGCTGTGTTGAGTGTGGTAAGCCCCGCCCCCGAAATACTGAGCCAATCCCCGACAACGCTGCTCCCCAGTTCAAGGGCAGATGGGCCGGGAGACATGCCGTTACTAACAGCTTCATCAATTACTCTTTGGATATCAGCAAGGCTGTGGACTCCAATGACAGCAAGTGAGGGGATTGTAAAATCAACATAGGCCGCTCGGGTATATTCTTTTTTGATTTCAAAACAGCCATAGAGTGAAAGATGGTCGGTTGTAATAATAACGGTTCCCGCTTGCGCGTCAACTTCAAAAGAAACCGGTTCCCACTCACCGGTAGCTTCATTAAAGTAGCAGGCTCCGATATCTTTTGTGGGGTCGGTTTCGGGGTCCAGCTGTGATTTATCAAAAGGAATAACAACCGTCATTACCCCGGATAATTTTTCGGTGGTATCGATTTTAAAATCAAAGGCCGTAACCGGCGCTTCGTCGTTTATAAACAAGTTTTCAACCGGGGTGATAATTACGTCGGCTTTACTATCCAAACATATCGGTGATATTTCAAGCGAAGCCCCTTCGTAGTCAACTTTAAGATTTTCACCGGTAAACGTTCCGGCAATTTCGCCGTTCGGTTTGACAGGAGATTGCGTTGTTGTCGATTTTGTAGAGGTTGCCGTGGTTTTAGACGATGTAGTGGCTGTAGAGGATGTCGTGGCAGTTGTTGTTTTGGATGTTGTCGTTTTTGTACCGGAAGAAATCAAGAAATCATCTTTACAAGCAGGCAGCATCGTCGCCACAAAAACAATTAAAATAAGGAAAGAAATGAATCGTAAGGCGTCGTTCTTAAAGGGTTGTTTACTCATGGCGGCGGTACCTCCTTTAACTATCACGCTTATTGCAAAGTGTGCGAGTAAAAACAGGTGCCGATGTTCCGGGTAATCCTCAAGCACCGTTTAATCTATTATTCGCTTGAGCCCAGTATAATCTATCTTTTGGCCGAATGTCAATACTTTACGAGCATTATAAAGCTTGGATTAGCTCGATTTTGAATGAATAAAAGAAAGGTTTGTTTTGGCGGTTTCCCATTCTGTGCCGGGCAGCTCCATTAAGATAAAGGTGTGTTCTGCCGTCTTTTTCTTGCCGCAGTGGTTAAAACCGCACTTCAAAAAGCAGTTTTGTGCCCGAATATTCCATTCGAGTGTTTTTAAGTGGACCCTTTTGAGGTTATATTTACCGAAAGTATAGTCTATCAACAAAACCAGGGCTTCTTTTCCGTAGCCCTTATCCCAGTAATCGCGGTTACCGATTAGGATGCCGATTTCGGCTTCGCGTCTGAACCGATTAACATTATAATATGCGCAGTTTCCGATGTGCTCCCCGTTATGTGTTTCAATAGAAAACTCGTGCTTTACAAGCGGGGATAATTGCAACTCGCTGACATATAAAAATACGTATTCGTTAAAGGGCATTGTAAGCGGCTGGCAGGCGTCCAGTTTTGCCAGTTCCGGATCCGTTTTCCATTTGTAATCGTTAATGGCGTCGTCCGGTTTTTTCTCGCGCAGTATAACACGCATATTACGAAACATTATTCCTCCAAATCCGTCCAACGGAAAGAGCCGGGGTGAGTCACGATATCAATATCATCAAGCGCATGCTGAGCTGCCTCTCTAACGGTTTCGCCTTCGTCTTCCAAACAGGCTTTAAGGTATTCTTGAGCTTCTTCTCCGCCGATTTTTCCCAATGCGATAATAGCCGCTAACCGAACATTGATATCATTATCTTCTGCGGCTTCAATCAGATAGGGGACAGCCGTGTCTTCTGCAAGTTCTCCGCAAGCACCGGCCGCTTCGTATCTTAATTCGGCAATCGGGGCGGAAAGCTCTCTGATTAAATCGTTAATCCAATCAATTTTACAATTTCTGCCCATGGCATAGAGTGCGCTGGCTTTTAGTTTGATATCGTCACTGTTATAGGCTTCGGTAATTGCCTGTTCGACACGCGGCAAGCTTAAGGGGGCAACCGCTTCTAAGGCACGCCTTTTTAATTCCATGTCGTTATTTTCAGCATACGTTTCCAATAAAGTTTTACATAATATCGGCATGTAATCAGGAGCCAGCTTTTTGTTTTCCGCCAGCATAGCAAATTTACCGAGCGCCATCGTAGAAGCGCGCCTTACTTCCAATGAAGGGTCGGTTTGCATCAATTTAATAAAGGGCTTAATAAGCGATGAATCTTCGCTTTCCCAGAGGCCTTCAATTGCTTTAGTACGAATTTCGGGTTCCGGGTCATATAAGCGGTGTCTGAAAATTGCATCGAAGTTAACTTCCGTTAAGTCCTCTGCCATTTCCGTAAGGCGATTTATTATTTGCAGTTTTCTTTCCGGGTTAAGCGTTTGCCATACCTGGTCGAAAAAAACGAGGTCGCTTGCTTTAATATCGGTTAATTCAACCAATTGTTTATTTATCGGCGGCTTTTCTTCATCCGCCAAATCATTTATTATTTGCCGAATATCATCCGAAGGCATATCTTTGGGATCCATGCTAATCTATATCCTCAATATCTTCTTCATCTTCATCATCGTCTTCACCGCTTTCCCAAATCGGTTCGGTAAAGTAGTCAATATATTCTTCCATTGCCTCTGCGGCCACCTGCTTCATCTGTTGGCGGGTCTCATGGGCAAAACGTGACAGTTCGTCTGTATTGATGTCGATTCCCAGTAATTCCTTGAGTACGTTAATGATTGCCAAGGCTGCCATTGGATTTTGCAGTTTGGAAGCATAAGACGGGACTTCGCCTAACAGGCAAACCCCATCCATAGCCCTTTCTTTGGCTACCCCCAAAAGCAGCCCGTTAAGGCCGGATATTTGTAAATTGCCGCCTTTTAATAAATTGCGAGCCGCCAATTCCTGGGCAAGATTTTCGTTGGTTCCAACCCCCCAAACGCGCGGTTGTTCGGTATGGTGTATCTGGGTCAGTGCCGCAGCGCAGGTATAAATCCTTTGTGCTTTGAATCTGGCTGCTACATCCAGCACACAATGGGCAAGTTCATAGCTTTTGGCTGCCGGTTGAGCATCCCCGATAAAAAGGATTAAATCGCTGCCCCCGTTTTTGTTTTTCCAGTAATAAAATCGGCTTTGGGGGAATTGAGGGTCTTCAATTAAATTATTGCGCACCAACACCCCAATCGGGTCAAAGAAATTGGCCGGCCTAACCTCCGCAAGGTCCTTTAAATCCAACTTGCGCGCAAAGTAGGTTGCCACAATCATTGCAACATTGCTGATTCCGGGCCACGCCGCCAGCACATTTGGGGCGTTTAATTTGGGGCGGGCAATTATTTTTACTAAGCCTGTTACCATTTAGTATACCTCCGCATTTAATAATGCCGGGTTGTATTTCTTGTTATTTTTTAGAAGATATCGATAAGCTTGGAATGTAAAGCGAAGGCGTACTAAGCGAGCCTCCGATCCATTTTGAGTCGTTACCGATGGCGGCAATATCTTTTAATACTTGGTAAATATTACCGGATACCATCGTATTTTTAACCCTTCCCGCTATTTTACCATTTTCTATTTTATATCCCAAAAGCACATTGCCGGCAAAATCGCCGCCCAAAACGTTGCCTTGTTCCGCTCCCATAACATAGTCGATAACAAGCCCTTCCTTAATATCCGCAAGCATTTCTTCAAAAGCGACATTTCCGGGCCGGATAACAAACACCGAGGCCGCGGCGGATGGTAATCTGCTTCCGCTGCGCTCGCCGTTTCCGGTGCTGTGCGTGTTGGCCAAAGCTGCCGTTTGTAGGTCGTAATAGAAAGCGACAGGCACCCCGTTTTCCGCCAGTGTAGTGCATTTAGTGGCAACCCCTTCATCATCAAAGGGGCGGCTGCCCGGGCAAAACGGGATTGTAGCGTTATCAAGAAGACATAGCTTACTGTCGAAAACGGCTTTCCCCAATTTATCGCTTATCGGGGAAGCGCCTTCGTATACATTTTTGCCGTTAAACGCCGAAATTAATGGTGAAACCAGTGCGCTGGCAACCCCGCTTGGGGTAAATATAACCGGCAGCGCCTTATCAGGGGCTTTGCCTTGTTCTTTTGCCCATTCCAATTGTCTGATAACAGCCGATGTAACCGGTTCGATATCGGTTAGAGGATGGCAGGAACTCTCGTCTTCACCGACAAACAGCATATCCGTATCGCGTATGACAGTTCCCTCAAGCCCCATCCCGAAAATACTTTTACGATATTCGCCTCCGCCTCCGGAGGTATTCATTATTTTAACGGTGGTTATACTTTTGGTAACACCCCCCTCACAAGTAACATCGGGGAAGTCTTTCCTTACCGTTTCAATCATTCCTTCACCGAGCTTAATCATATCCTCGGCCGAAACGGATTCAATCTGCGGATCGTATATTTCTACTTGCGGGTAGCTTGCGGCAGGGGGAAACTCGAACTTGGCGGTTGTGCCGAATTCGGCGGTTGCCAAGGCTGAGCTGACAAGCATCTCAATATCGTTAACATCGCTTGTTACACTGTAACCGACTTTGCCGTTTTTGATGAGCCTTAAGGCTATCGTTTGGCTTTGTTTGCTTGAAATGGATTTAAGGCGATTATTTTCAAATTTAATCGGCGTTTGTTCGGCGGAAACCATAAAAACTTCAGCCGCTTCGGCAACCTTTTTTGCTTCTTCCAGAATTCTTTCCATTAGGCGCCTCCTATCAGGCAATGTTGTAATCGAATATGCGGGCTGCCGTTAGAAACCGGCAGGGGGGATTGTCCGCCCTTGCCGCAGCCTCCGCCTTCATTCATATCCAAATCGTTGCCGATGGCATCAATATTTTTGAGTGTTTCAAAAACGTTGCCGGTAAGCATTACCGGACGGATTAATTCTTCAATCTTCCCGTTCCTTATCATATAAGCCTCACCGGCGGAAAAAGTAAACATTTCCATACTTGTAGTTCCGCCGTACCAGTTTTTGGCATAAATCCCTTCTTTAACATCGGCAATCATTTCCTCAAAGGTAGTATCTCTTGGCTCTATGTAAGTGTTGGTCATACGGACAATCGGTGCAAACCGATAACTGACCGAGCGTGCGTTTCCGGTTGCTTGCTCTCCCATTTTAGCCGCGGTTTCGCGGGAATGGAGCCTGCCGGATAACTTGCCTTCCCTGATAAGATAGGTTTTGGTGGTTGGGGTGCCTTCATCATCGTATTTGAAACTGCCGCGTAACCCCTCTATGCTTGCGCTGTCAACAATATTTAACTCTTTTGATCCGAATTCTTTCCCTAAGGTCATTAATTGGCGCAGGTTTTCGTTCTCGTAAACAAAATCGGCTTCGGAAAGATGCCCAAAAGCCTCGTGGACAAAGACCCCTGCCAGTACCGGATCAAGCACTACTGTGTATTCCCCACCTTTTGCCTGCGGAGCCCTCAGAAGCGCCACCGATTTATCGGCCATTGCTTTAACCTCGGAGTGCAGGGATTTGATACGAGTAAAATCTCCGCGGCTGCCTAAACTGAGGCTCGATTGCTGAACTTCATTACCGTTTGAAGCGACCGCCAAAAGGTAGATTGTGATATCGGATCTTTCTTGGGTAATGAAACTGCCGTCGGAATTAATAAAAACAGATTTTTTAATACTGTCTCCGTAGCTAACAACCGATGTTTGCAGCCCCGGTGTTTGCCAGATGATATTATTGTATTCATTGGCAAGCTCTTCTTTCTCGGCAAGTGATATTTTGAGCGGATTCCTGTCTTTTTCCAATAATATTTTATCCATGATAGGTTCGGATTCCGGCAATTTGATATCGGAGTGCGGTACCAGCTTTGCCTGGCTGATAGCCTGCTCTATCCTTTCTGACAAGTTATCAAGATTATTGAAGCTGGAAAACCCCCATCCCCCTTTAACATTGGCGCGGATACTGCCGCCGATACTGCGGCCGGAATTGATGGAATCCAGTTTTTTACCGCGGTAGGAAAGATTATTGGAGGTCGATTCTTCAAAACGTGCTTCAATGTAGTCTGCGTTGTATTTTTTAATGATTTCGGATGCCTCTGCGGCAATGTTTTCGATTTGTGACACAATTGTTCTCCCTTGGGGGGTATTTTGCGGGTAAATTGTAATAATATGTATGTATTCAGTTTAAATGAAATGTAATATACAGTCAATCGATATGGATAGCAGGGCGGATGTCGGGGCCCCGCGTGTGCAACAAATAACAATAATGATATTTGAAAAAGATTGCCGAGCCGTCCTTTCATAATTTATATTGGATTCTTTGCTACTCTCAATACGGTATGCAAATAAAAGGTCCGCAAATTTTGGCATGATTTGATGGGCACAGTTCATTGGATCATAAGGGTGCGGTATAAGACCGTAGATTAATATATGAGCGGTTGGAGAAATACATTTTCCGCCTTGTTTTTTAAGAGCACAACTCCTTTTATTAAAAGAATAAAAAAATTATTTGGTAAAATTATCAAAAAGCTTTTTACAAAAACTCTTTTTGTGATATAATAGGTAAGTAATGAGGGTATGGTTCTCGTGATTTATACCTAAAAACCATGCTTTATAATCTTGTGCAAGTAGCTCAAAAAGCAAATTGACAAGGCCTTTTGAGTATGGTATTATAATCCCTGTTACAAAGTACCTTAACAATTGGATAGCGAGAGGAAGGTTCAATTAAATTCTAAAAATTAAGTTAATTTTTGGAGAGTTTGATCCTGGCTCAGGATAAACGCTGGCGGCGTGCGTTATGCATGCAAGTCGAACGGTCTTGATTTATCAAGATAGTGGCAAACGGGTGAGTAACACGTAAGTGACCTGCCCTAAAGTGGGGAACAACTTCGGGAAACTGGAGCTAATACCGCATGTGGTGACAGAGGTAAAGTTCTGTCATTAAAGCCTTCGGGCGCTTTTGGATGGGCTTGCGTTCGATTAGCTAGTTGGTGGGGTAACGGCCTACCAAGGCGACGATCGATAGCTGGTCTGAGAGGATGATCAGCCACACTGGGACTGAGACACGGCCCAGACTCCTACGGGAGGCAGCAGCAAGGAATTTTGTGCAAT
>JBBAED010000009.1 GCA_041656115.1 Dehalococcoidales bacterium
ACCGGCTGGCCGTGCAAACCCCATCCGGAGCAAGACCGAATAGGGGGATAAAGAAGCCCGGTCTGTCCCCGGGTTGGTCGCTTGAGCCTGGTGGTAACATCAGGCCTAGATAGATGGTCACCGTTTTCCGGTAATTCCGGGAGATACAGAACTCGGCTTATAGGTTTACTTAGTCTTATGAATTTGTTGGCCAAGTAAAAAGGGGATGGCTTTTAAGCCATCCCCTTTGGTTTTGCTAAACAATTGCTATTTTATTATTTTTAATAAGACGTCCACCCGGTATCAACGGTAATAATCGCACCGTTAACCGCGCTGGATTCATCACTGGCCAAGAAAAGGGCGGTAAAGGCTACTTCCTCAGGCTCAATCATACGCGGGTTAAATCCGGCACCTGCCATCGCCCTTCCCATACCGAATTCATCGGGGTCGCGCATTGTGTTACCGATATTGGTGTTAACTCCACCCGGGGCAATAGCATTACAGCGAATACCTTTTTCGGCATATTGGAAACCAACATTTCTGGTTAAACCGACAACGGCATGCTTCGAGGCCGTGTACGCCGCACCGGCTTTCGAACCGGTAAGGCCGCCCACAGAGGCAATATTGATAATAACACCGGCACCCTTAGCAAGAAAGATCGGTAAAGCCTTTCTGACAGCACGCATAGGACCGGTAGAGTTAACCGCAAAGACCTTTTCCCATAAGGCATCGGTTACTTTTTCCGCCGGTTGAAAACTATCCATAATACCCGCATTGTTAACAAGAACATCAAGCGTGCCGTAAGCATTAACCGCCGAGTCAATCATATTTTGGATATCTTCCTCTTTGGTTACATCGGTAACAGCCGCTTGGGCCTCCCCCCCGGCCTCCCGAATCTCATCAACCACCTTCTTTAAGGCAGTTTCATCGATATCGGCGGCAATCACCCTAGCTCCCTCTTTGGCGAAAAGAATTGAGATACTCCTGCCCATGCCGGAACCGGCGCCGGTAACAACGGCAACTTTGTTTTGAAGTCTTGGCATTTTTAACGCCCCCCCTTTTTTAATAAACTCGGAACAATAAAAGAAGAAAGAATTGAAATACATACATTTATTGATACAAATGTAGTATAACATACTACATTAATGTAAGTAAAATGCCTACAAAGGTTTATTTACGTATAAAATGGAATAAAATTTAAAAGATGAAATAATTTTTTTTTTAAAAGTTAAAGAATGCATACTATTGCGTATAACAATGGAATGTGTTATACTTGTATCAATTGAGATTAAACGTTGGAAGTGGGTTCAAGCCCACTTTTTTGTTGTTGGGAATAACAATACCCTAAGTAAAAGGAAAATATTGGAGGTCTGATTCTGGGATGAAAAGCGATTTTTTACTCGCTATTACTCAGCTTTCGGCGGAGAAAAATTTATCCAAGGAGGTGGTGCTGGGTGCTGTTGAATCAGCTCTCGTATCGGCCTACAGGAAGGATAATTTTACTCAAAACCAGGAAATCATTGTCAAAATAGACCCGAATGTCGGTCGGGTGATTGTTTGGGCCGGTAAAACGGTAGTTGAAAAAGTTGTTGATTCTCGTGCCGAAATATCATTGGAAGAGGCCAAAAGGCTTAAAAAAGATATTTCTCTCGGAGATGAAATTATTGTTGAAGCAACCCCCAGGAATGCCGGTCGTATTGCGGCGCAAACCGCCAAGCAAGTCATTTTGCAGCGCTTGCATGAGGCGGAGCATAACGCCATTTTTAAAGAATACGCCGATAAACAAGGCGAAGTAATCGCCGGTGTTGTCAGGCGCATGGAACCCAAACAGGTGTATGTAGATTTGGGCCGTGCGGAGGCGGTGATGCCTCTAACCGAACAGCCTGCCAACGAACGTTACAGGGTTGGTCAGAGGTTAAAGGTTTATCTGGTTGAGGTAGCTCAATCCGCCAGAGGTCCTTTGTTAATTGTGTCCCGTTCTCACCCGAACCTGTTAAGACGTATAATTGAAATTGAAGTACCCGAAATTTATAACGGTACCGTTGAGATTAAATCGGTAGCCAGAGAAGCTGGTTACCGCAGTAAGGTTGCCGTTGCGGCGCGCCAAGAAGGTATTGATGCCGTCGGGTGCTGTGTCGGTTTGCGCGGTATCAGAATTCAAAATATCGTAAACGAACTTAACGGTGAGAAAATCGATGTCGTGAATTGGAATGCCGACACCGCAAAATATATTACCAATGCTATCAGTCCGGCTCAGGTAGCCGGTATTCGGCTCAACGAAGAAGAAAATTCGGCGACCGTTATTATCCCCGACAAGCAATTATCGCTGGCAATCGGTAAAGAAGGGCAAAACGTCAGGCTGGCGGTTAAGCTGACCGGTTGGCGTATTGATATCAAGAGCGAATCCGAGTTTATCGAAGAAGAGAAATCCAAGCCGGTGCCTGAGCCCGAAGCTGAGGTTATACCCGAGGTTGAGCCGGTTGTTGAAGAAGAAATAGCTGAACCTGCTTCCGAAGAGATTTTTGAAGATATCGACGCCGATGAAGAAGAAGATATTGCTGATGAGGAAGCGGAAGAGGACGAAGAGGAAGAGATAGCGCCGATTGAGCCTGTTTTTGCGGCAAGTTTTGAGGAATCGCGCCCTAAGAGCGGGATTCGTTTTGCCGAAGATATATTACCCCCCTCGTCACCCAAGCCGCAATCGAAAACTCAACAGAAAAAGAAGAAAGACGTTCGCGGTAAGAGTGCCGAAGACGGGATTAAATTAAAAAAGAAGAAGCGCGGATATAATATGTATCGGGATGATGAAGAGTACTTCTAAACATACGGTGATGCGGACGTGCGCCGCCTGTCATGAGGTTAAACCTAAGCGGGAATTGGTTCGCTTGGTACGGCTGGAAAACGGTACCGTTGAGGTTGATATCGGCGGTAAAAAAAATGGCAGGGGTGCTTATCTATGTCCGTCTAAGGAGTGCTGGATAAAAGGCTTAAAGCACGGACATTTGGATCGTGTTTTAAAAACAACTGTCACTGCTGACAATAAGGCGCAATTGCTTGAGCAGGGGAATAATTACTAAGGATTGAATTGTGGCTGAAATAAAGAAACGGAATGAAAATATTAAGAATAGCGGAAATGCGGAATCTGCCGGTAAGGTAGTCGAAATACCTAATAACGTCAGTGTCAGGCATTTGTCTGAAATACTTAAGGTTACCGTTATCGATATTATCAAGCAACTGATGCGTAACGGTATTATGGCAAATATCAATCAGGTTGTTGATTTTGAAATGGCGGAGAAGATTGCCGCCTCTTACGGTTATAAGGCGCAGGTTCAAACGCAATCCGCTCGTGATACGGCCAGTGTTATCAGTGAAATTAAAAGACAACAACAACTTTTAACCACCGAAACGAATCTAAAACCGCGTCCGCCGGTAATTACAATTATGGGTCATGTTGATCACGGTAAAACCAGGCTTCTTGACGCTATCAGGAAAACGAATGTGGTTGAATCCGAGGCGGGCGGAATAACGCAGCATATCGGCGCTTATCAAGTTGAAGCAAACGGAGAAAAAATTACCTTCCTTGATACCCCGGGGCATGAGGCTTTTACCGCCATGAGAGCAAGGGGCGCCCGTGTTACGGATATTACGGTATTGGTGGTTGCTGCCGACGACGGTGTGCAACAGCAAACCTTGGAAGCCATCAGCCATGCCAAGGCGGCCGGCGTTCCCATTGTGGTGGCAATTAACAAGATTGATAAACCGGAAGGGAATCCCGATTTTGTAAAACAACAATTGGCTGAGGCTGGATTACTTGTTGAGGAGTGGGGCGGCGATGTTATTGCAGTCGGCACTTCCGCTAAAGCCAAAGAAGGTATTCAAGATCTTTTAGAAAACTTGCTTTTGGTTGCCGAGATGGAAAACCTGCGGGCAGACCCATCTTTACCGGCTAAAGGCGTTGTAATTGAAGCCGAAATGGATAAAAACAGAGGTTCGATGACAACTGTGCTTGTTCATGACGGTACCCTAAAAACCGGTGACGCCGTAGTTATCGGTAACACTTGGGGGCGCGTCAGAGCGATGTTTAGTGATGCCGGGAAGCAGGTTAAAAAAGCCAAACCGTCTACACCGGTGGTGTTACTCGGAATGCACGAGGTTCCTCAGGTTGGCGATACAATGATTGTTGTTCCCGATGAAAAACAAGCCCGTCATATGGCAGACCAAAACCGCAAGGAGTCAATTGCGGCGGCAAGGGCAGCTAACCTTACAAATCTTTTGGACCAGGTTAACGCCGGGAAAGTAAAAGAACTTAATATTGTAATGAAAGCCGATGTTCAGGGCAGTGTCGAGCCGATTAAAGATTCAATCGAACAACTGCAAACAGATGCGGTTCAGGTGAAGCTGGTCCACTCTGGTACCGGCAGCGTAACCGAATCAGATGTTATGTTGGCGGTGGCTTCGCACGGTCTTGTCGTTGCTTTTAATACCGGTATTGATATCGGAGCACAACGTTTGGCTGATAACGAAGGAGTCGATATTCGTACTTATAAAATTATCTACGATTTAATCGATGACGTCGAAAAAGCTCTTAAGGGTATGCTGGAGCCGGAGTACGTTGAGGTAATTGACGGGCATGCCGAAGTCAGAGAAGTCTTTTCCGCCGGTAAGAGAGGCGGGGTTGCCGGTTCTTACGTGTTGGACGGCAAGGTTAAGCGCGGCTCTAAAGTTCGTTTAAAAAGAAACAATAAAGTCTTAACGGATACCACAATTGCGTCATTAAGACGCTTTAAAGATGATGTAAAAGAAGTAGCTACCGGTTACGAGTGCGGAATTGCACTTGATAATTTCGATAGTTTCCAGGTCGGCGATATATTTGAGTTCTATAGCTTGGAAAGAGTTAAGTAGGTAACTAGAAATGTCACATCGTATTGAGCGGGTGAATCAGCTCATCCGACAGGAAATAAGCGATTTATTGCTGCGCGAGATTAAAGACCCGCGCTTGGGCAATTTCTTGTCTGTAAACACAGTAGAAACCGCCGCAGACCTGAAGCACGCCAAGGTTTACGTCAGTTGTATTTGCAGTGACGAAGAAAAGAAAGAAATCATTGCAACCTTGGAATCGGCTTCGGGCTTTTTACATAACGAATTATGCAAACGTATCAGGATGAGATACGTTCCCCATCTTTCGTTTTATTGGGACAGCTCGATTGAAAGAGCCTCTCACATCATAACCTTAATTGATAAGGTTTCTAAATCCGAAGAACAGGCATAACTGTGGACGGAGTTCTTAATATCAACAAGCCGGTAGGGATGACCTCCTTTGGGATTGTTGCGCTTGTCAGGAAGCTTATCGGAATAAAAAAAGTGGGGCATTCCGGAACGCTTGACCCGTTGGCAAGCGGGGTTTTACCCGTCTGTTTCGGGAAAGCGACCCGCGTAATCGAATTTTTAACGGATGCTAAAAAAACTTATAAAGCGGTTATCAAGCTCGGAATAACAACCGACACCTATGATATGGAAGGCAGGGTTACCGGACAGACGGATGTCTCGCATTTAACGCGTGAGGATATCGAATCGGCCCTGTCTTTTTTTTGCGGCCCGATTGAGCAAGAACCGCCGATGTACAGCGCCCTAAAACTAAACGGCCAACCCTTGTATAAGTTGGCCAGAGCCGGAATTACGGTTGAAAGAGAAAAAAGGCAAGTACATATTTACAGCATAAAATTACTGGATTATAATTTACCTGAAATAACCGTTGAAACGGAATGCAGCAAGGGGACTTATATCCGTTCTTTGGCCAACGATTTAGGCGCAAAACTGGGCTGCGGCGCCGCTATTGCAGAGTTGGAAAGATTAAGATGCGGACCCTTTGATATTAACGATGCTGTATCCGTAACGGAATTAAAAGAAGCCTTTGCATCGGGCAATTGGCAGGGTTTAGTTTATCCGACGGGGTCGGTATTAAAAGATTGGCAATCCGTAACCGTTGATAATGCCACAGCCGCTTACATTCGAAACGGGGTTTCTGTTGCCTTGGAGCTTGCAGAGGAAGCGGATAGATGCTGTGCTTACGACAGCGAGGGGAGCTTGCTGGCAATTCTTGGTTTTGATGCCAAGACTTCTAAATGGAAACCGTCTAAAGTGTTTAATTAAATAAAAGGCATTTTTAAACCTGTTAGGTTGCCTGTGACCTTGACAAATTACAGGTAAAATAGCTATAGTCTTGTTGGTGTTTTTACAGTTTTAATGTTCTTGAATGTGTTATAATAAAAGAACAAAGCTCTGCGAAAGTTTTTGATTTAAATAATTCTGTATTATAAAAATAATAAAAAGGCCGAAAATAAAAAAATTTAGCTGTTACCGGAAAGGGGTTAAAAAATTGGGTAAAATAAACGTAGCTATCATCGGTGTCGGGAACTGTTGTTCGTCATTGGTACAAGGCGTTCAGTTCTATAAAAAAGCAAAGGACGGAGATTTTGTCCCCGGGCTAATGCACGTTAATCTCGGCGGTTATCATATCAGCGATATCAATTTTGTTGCCGCCTTTGATATTGATAAAAACAAAGTCGGAAAAGACTTATCACAGGCAATATTTACCGAGCCTAACAATACGTATAAGTTTTGTGATGTTGAACCGATGGGAGTCAAAGTTGAAAGAGGCATGACTCACGACGGCTTAGGCAAATACTTATCCCAGGTTATTGAAAAAGCCCCCGGCCATACTGCCGATATTGTTAAGATTCTTAAAGAAACCAAAACCGATGTTGTTATCAACTACCTTCCGGTCGGAAGCGAAGAAGCTACAAAATGGTATGTTGAACAAATCTTGGAGGCCGGTTGCGGCATGATAAACTGTATTCCGGTATTTATTGCCAGAGAAAAATATTGGCAGCAGCGCTTTGAATCCAAGGGCTTGCCGATTATCGGTGATGATATCAAATCTCAGGTCGGGGCAACTATTGTTCACCGTGTTCTGACCCGTCTTTTTGCCGATAGGGGTGTCAAGCTGGAAAGAACTTACCAGCTCAACTTCGGCGGCAATACCGACTTTATGAACATGCTTGAAAGAGAAAGGCTCGAATCCAAGAAAATATCAAAAACCAATGCTGTTACTTCACAGTTGGATTATAAATTGGACCCGGACGATATTCACGTCGGTCCCAGCGATTTTGTTCCTTGGTTAAAGGATCGAAAATATTGCCATATTAAGATGGAAGGCCGCACCTTTGGTGATGTCCCTCTTGATCTTGAATTGAAGCTGGAAGTTTGGGACGGCCCTAATTCCGCCGGTGTCGTTATCGATGCTATCAGATGTATTAAACTTGCTTTAGATAAAGGTGTCAAAGGCAGCTTAAATGCTCCGTCATCGTATTTTATGAAATCACCCCCCATCCAGTACCATGACGACGAAGCTCGCCGTATGACGGAAGACTTTATTAGCAGCAATGCAAAATCAACAGATAAAACCTCAGCGGAAGTTGCCGCCGATTGTTCGGGGCAAACAGCCGTAAAGAAGAACTAGTCTGTTTTGATAGCGTGTTATTTGCGTATCGTTTGGTGCGGGAGTTGGTAGTATTGTGAAGATTGCGCTGGTATCCCCGTATGATTTCGCGTATCCCGGGGGAGTTGTTAATCATATTGTCGCACTGGAAAAGCGTTTGATAGAAATGGGGCATGATGTTACAATCTTTGCCCCAACATCAAAACCGATTCTGGACTATGATAATTTCATAAAAATCGGCAATGCTTACCCGTACCCTGTAAAGGGAACTACTTTGCGTATAAGCACATCTCTAAACCTCGCACCACGCATAAAAGAAATCCTTGAACAAGAAGATTTCGATATTTTTCACCTTCACGAGCCGTGTATGCCGATGGTTTGTTCCAGTTTTCTGAAATTTGCTACCGCTCCGATTGTCGGGACGTTCCATGCTTCGGGAGTAATTCCGAATTATTATTACGGATGGCCGATTACAACCTACAAACTGAGGAAACGGCGTCCTAATATAGTCGGTAAAATTGCGGTTTCCAAACCGGCGATGGAATATGCTCAAAAATATGTTCCGGGTGATTATCAAGTTATCCCCAACGGTATTGACCTTGACTGCTTTAATCCCAACGTTGAAATAATTGAAGAGTTTAATGACGATAAACTCAATATTCTTTTTGTGGGCAGATTGGAGAAGCGTAAGGGTCTTAAATATTTAATTGATGCTTATAAAATCGTTAAAGAGAAACACCCAAATTCAAGGCTTATTGTAATTGGGCCGGGGACAAGGTTTCGTAAGAAATACGAAGCAAAAGTAAAGCGTGATAATCTGGAAGACGTCCATTTTTTGGGTAAGGTTTCAGCGGAGGATTTGCCGCGCTATTTTAAAACAGCCGATATTTATTGTTCACCGGCGGTTAGCGGCGAAAGCTTCGGTATTGTACTGTTGGAAGCTATGGCGGTCGGAACCGCTATCGTTGCCTCTGATATACCGGGTTATCGGTCGGTTTTAACCGACGATAAAGAAGGCTTATTGGTACGCCCTCGTAGGTCAAAACTTTTGGCCAAGGCGTTGGACCGTCTTTTGTCCGACAAAGAACTCCGCTTGCAAATGGGTCAAAGCGGTATCGAAACTTCACAGATTTATGATTGGAATAAAGTCGCCCTTCAGGTTTACAATTATTACTTGAAAGTCCTGGTTAAGACAGCCGATCCGAAGGATGATGAAAAGAAATCCACGGTGTCGGTCTAGTATTTACTTTTAATTAATTTTTTAGAATTGACAGATAATTATGAGTAAAATGGCGCAAATTCGTAAAACAGCGGAGAGGTATTGTACCGATCCTGTTGTTAAATTACTTGAAAAAACAAACGTTTCGCCGAACCTTTTAACTTGGATAGGCTTTCTGATTGCCCTTGTAACAGCGGTTTTTGCCGCTTTGGGTAGTTTTATTGTTGCCGGTCTTTTATTGTTATTCGGCAGTTATTTTGATATGCTGGACGGGTCTTTAGCGAGAAGAATCGGTAAGGTTAGCGTTTTTGGTGAAGTGCTTGATTCTACTCTCGACCGATTATCGGAAGGTGTTATCCTAATCGGTATTTTGTATTGGTTTAGCACGGAAGGCTCCCTCTGGGGAATAATGCTTGTTGCCGTTGCTATGCTCTCTTCGTTGGTTGTGAGCTATATTCGTGCCAAAGCGGAGATAATTAAAGTTGAATGCCTTAAGGGGCTTTTTACGCGCCCCGAGAGGGTTGTGGTTCTGGCGCTTGGTTTCTTTGTAAACCAAATGGAAATTGCACTCGGTATTATCGCTTTCTTTAGTGTAATTACCGCGGGGCAACGCCTGTATCATGTATGGCGCCAGTTAAAATAAACTAAGTAGGTGATAAAATGCCAGTAGTAGCGATTGTCGGATCTCAATGGGGAGATGAAGGTAAAGGCAAAGTTGTTGATATGCTGTCTGAAAATGCTCAGATGGTAGTGCGCTTTTCCGGCGGCGATAATGCCGGTCATACCGTTATCAACTCGGACGGAGAGTTTAAATTGCATCTTGTTCCTTCGGGGATATTTTATCCGGGGGTTACTTGTATTATCGGTAACGGGGTAGTGGTTAATCCCGCTAAACTTATTAATGAAATTGATTCGCTTAACGAGCGCGGAATAGATACCAGACGGCTTGTAATCAGCGACAGAGCGCATGTTGTGATGCCTTATCATATCCTTATAGACGAATTAGAAGAGGAATCTCGTGCCGGGAAGGCCCTTGGGACAACCAAGCGCGGTATCGGGCCTGCTTTTGCGGATAAGACTGCCAGACAGGGGATCAGAATCGGTGAACTGCTGGATAAAGTCGGTTTAAAAGAACGTTTAAGTATGGTTGTGGAGACTAAAAATGACGTTCTCACAAAGATATACGGTGCCGCTCCTCTTTCTTTGGACGAAATCTATAAACAGTGCTGTGAATACGGGGATAGGTTGGCACCTTATATCAGGGAAACAATAACGTTAGTCAGGGAAGCCCAAAAAAGAAACGATATGATTATCCTTGAAGGAGCGCAAGGGGCGCTGTTGGATCCCGATTTCGGTACTTACCCGTATGCCACCTCATCTTCGCCGTTATCCGGCGGTGGTTGTTTGGGCTCCGGTGTTAGCCCGACAAGTATTGATCGTGTGCTGGGGGTTTACAAGGCATATTGTACCCGGGTCGGCAGCGGTCCGATGCCAACCGAATTGCACGATGAAATCGGAGATGCGATTCGAGAGAAAGGATATGAGTTTGGAACCACAACCGGCAGACCTCGTCGCTGCGGTTGGTTTGACGGTGTGGCAGCGCGTTTTTCAAGCCATCTGAACGGCTTTACGGGTGGCATTATTACTCGCATTGATGTTCTTGATGAACTGCCGAAACTCAAAATCTGTACTGCTTATGAACTGGACGGAAAGATTATCGATTACATCCCTGCCAGTGTTTCCGAGTATGAAAGATGTAAGCCGATTTATGAAGAGTTGGATGGGTGGCAAACCTCAACCGATCATATCAGACAGTACCAAGATTTGCCGATTCAAGCCAGGAAATATATTAAACGCATGGAAGATTTTATGGATTGTCCGGTTAACTTTGCCTGTATCGGTCCGACCAGAGAGCAAACGATACCTTTAAACCCGATTTTTTAACAAATAATTAATGATTAGCAATAAAGGCTCGGAGGAAACTCCGGGCCTTTTGTTTATTAGAGGTTAAATTTCTCGTTCGTCGGACCTTTCGACAGGCTCAGAATAGCACTACCGTCTTTGCGAGCGCAGCGAAGCAATCTCATATAGATTAAATACATTGGAGATTGCCACGTCGTTCGCCTAACGGCTCCCTCCTCGCAAAGACATTAACGTTGTCATCCTGAACGCAGTGAAGGATCTAAGAGGATAAGAAATGCAGGCTATGAGGCGTCTTCTGCAACAAAAAAGAGGCACCGTCCAGACGTGATTTGCTAATCGAACACGGCACTATCCTTTAACTCCTAGATTCTTCGACAGGCTCAGAATGACAAAAAGGTGAGGGTCTCTGCCGTTCGTGGTGAGCTTGTCGAACCATAACGGCAGCTGAATAGTAATCCTTGTTTATTCCCATTCGTGGGACCCTTCGACAGGCTCAGGGCGAACGAAAAGAAACTGTCATCCTGAATGAAATGAAGGATCTAAGGGGACGGGAAATCTAGACTATTAGGTATCCTTAGAGTCAAAAGAGTGCTATCGTCCCACCATTAAATCCGTAACCGAACGGTTCACTATCCGCTAACTCCCAGATTCTTCGGCAAGCTCAGAATGACAAATGGGGGGAATCGTCCTACTGTTTAAAGAGTAGCCAAACAGTGCACTATCCGCTAACTCCTAGATTCTTCGCAAGCTCAGAATGACACTACCGTCTTTGCGAGCGTAGCGAAGAATCTCATATAAATTTCTTGGAGATTGCCACGTCACTCGCCAAAGGCTCGCTCCTCGCAAAGACATGGAATCTTAACTAACAGGCAAATCCATTTTATATTGTTTAAGAGTTTCTTTGATTAGGTTTGCCGTATTCTCATCGGGCTCATAAAGCGGCGGACGCGGATTGCCGACTCTAAATCCGATTTGATTCATTGCATACTTAATCGGAATTGGGTTGGCAATTTTGAAAAGCACGTCAATCAGCGGCAGCAAATGACGGTGTATCTTTGCCGCTTTTGCGGTATCGCCGGATACAAAACTGTCTATCATTTCATGCAGCTGGTTCCCGATAATATTCGAAGCAACGCTTACCACCCCGTATCCGCCCAACGCCAGAACCGGTAGCGTATCGTTGTCGTTCCCGCTCCAAACCTTAAAAGAGCTATCGGTATTTTCGATAATACGGCTGATTTCGTTTAAGTTTCCGCTGGCTTCTTTGATGCCGATAATATTTTCGATTTTACTTAATTTAATAACGGTATCGGACGACATATTGGCAACGGTTCTCCCGGGAACATTATAAAGAATACACGGCAAGCCGGTATTTTCGGCAATAGCTTTAAAATGTCGGTATAAACCATCTTGGGTCGGTTTGTTATAGTAGGGCACTACCAAAAGACAAGCGTCCACGCCGCATTCCTCTGCCTGTTGCGTGGTTTCAACAGCCTCACGGGTGCTGTTACTGCCGGTACCGGCAATTACCGAGCCTTTCTCGCCAACCGCTGCCTTAATCTCTCGGAAAAGGCGTAACTCTTCTTCTCTGATTAATGTCGGCGATTCGCCGGTTGTACCCACAACTACCAACCCGTCGCTTCCGGAGGCTAAAAGGGCAAGCGCCAGCTTTTGGGCTTGTTCGTAATCAAGCGCTCCGTCTTCGGTAAACGGCGTTACCATCGCCGTTAAAAGCCTTCCAAAATCTTTTTTCATTATTCACCTCCGTTAGGTTGGAGCCAATTTCTTTTAATGATTTCTTCGGCAATCTGAATCGTATTTAGTGCGGCCCCTTTTCTTATGTTATCCGCAACAACCCACATTACCAAGCTGTTTGAATGAGAAACGTCGGTGCGAATTCGCCCGACAAATACATCATCGGTGCCGGCAGCCGAATAGGGTTGCGGATAAAGGCTGATGGCAGGGTCATCCATTAGTTTGACACCCGGCGCCTTGTGTAAAATGCGCCTTGCTTCATCGGGTGTTATCGAATTGGTAAATTCAACGTTGATTGCCTCGCTATGGCTGTTAAAGACCGGCACGCGAACACAGGTTGCGGAAATAGCGATATCATCGTTGTGTAAAATCTTCCTTGTTTCTTCCACCATTTTCCATTCTTCTTTGGTGTAGGCGTTATCAAGGAAAACGTCGATTTCTGGCAGTACATTAAAGGCAATTTGGTGTGAGTAGACGTGGGGTACCACGGTGTTTCCGTTTAGGATTTGTTTTGCCTGATTGGTAAGTTCGTCTATGGCGGCGACTCCGGTCCCCGATACGGATTGATAAGTGCTGACAATAATTCGTTTAATCGGATTTTTTTGGTGTAACGGATTGAGCGCCACTACCATTTGAATTGTTGAGCAGTTCGGGTTGGCAATAATCCCTTTGTGTTTCTTAATATCTTCGGGGTTTATTTCAGGGACTACCAGGGGTACCTTAGGGTCCATCCTCCATGCCGAACTGTTATCAATTACAACTGCACCGGATTGTGCTGCAATCGGTGCAAAATAGCGGCTGATTTCGGCGCCTGCCGAGAATAAGGCAATATCAATGCCCTTAAAAGAGGTTGCTGTTGTTTCTTTAACTTCAATCTCTTGGTGATTAAAGAACACCTTTTTGCCCGCTGAGCGGTCGGAGGCCAGTAAAGTAATCGATTCAATCGGGAACTGACGTTGTTCCAAGATTTTAAGAAATTCCTGTCCAACCATTCCCGTTGCGCCGACAACAGCTAATTTGTAACCCTTCATAATGCCTCCTACAATCCCAACAGGGATTCCAATCCGAATACCAGCCCTTTGCGATTGATTACTTCTTTAATTGCCAACAATACCCCCGGCATATAGCATTCTCTGCTGGTGGTATCGTGAATAATAGTTAGGGTTTGTCCCGCCATTCCGAAACGGACTTCTTGCCTTGCCAGTATTCCGGGCAAGCGCACGCTGTGAATCGGTACTCCGCAGACTTCTTTACCGCGGCTTTCAATATCGCGCTGTTCGGGCATAACCCCCGCCGGCTTCCCGTCTCGGCCTTCTTCAATGGCCATCGCGGTTTTAATGGCGGTTCCCGACGGTGCGTCTACTTTAAGCTGGTGGTGCAGTTCGATTATTTCGGCATAATCAAAATACTTTGCTGAAATCTTGGACAGATAAGTCATAATAACTGCTCCGAGGGCAAAATTAGGGGCTAAAACTACACCTGTACCTTGCTTCTCCGCCAGTTTGGCTATTTGATCGATTTGATCTTCTTTGAACCCGGTGGTGCCGATTACCAAGCTTACTTTATGCTCCAGTGCCGTTAGGGCGGCGGTAAAAGAAGCGGAGGCAATCGTAAAATCAACTAAAACGTCCGGTTTGCAATCGGTAAGTATTTGTTCTAAATCCGATGAAAAAGGCACTCTCCCCGAGTTACCGGGGAGCACCAAATATTCATCGGATATATTCGATTCAATTGCGCCGACAAGCTGCGTGTCACGGTCTGCACAAACCGCTTTAACCACTTCTTGCCCCATTCTGCCCAAAGCGCCATTTACTGCTACGCGTATCGGTGTCATATTACACCCCCTTTAATACTAGAAACGGCGCTTATTCTGCGTAGGCCCCGAACGGTGCGGCGGGTTTCTAAAATTATCTCTCGGAGGAGACTGTCTGTTTTCGCATTTATCCGATGCGTTCGAAAAGGCAGCCCTTCTGGATAAATTAACCCTGCCTTGGTTGTCGATTTCGGTTACTTTAACAGTTACCTCGTCACCGACTTTAACCACATCCTCAACTTTATCAACACGATAATCGGCGAGTTCACTGATATGCACCATGCCTTCTTTTCCGGGTAGAACCTCTACAAAAGCGCCGAAATTCATAATGCGGGTTACTTTTCCTGTATAGATTGTGCCGACTTCGACATCCCTGATTAAGGCATCTATCATATCCATTGCTTTTCTGGCAGAGGCTTCGTCTGCCGAGCCGATAATTGCAATGCCTTCGCTGTTGATATCGACAGTGGCTTTACTTTCTTCCACGATGGAGCGAATAGTTTTCCCTCCCGGGCCGATGACCGTACCGATTTTATCGGACGGAATAGCGACCTTATACATGCGCGGGGCGTATGGACTAAGCTCCGGTTTGCTCTCGCTGATGGTGCTAAGCATTTTTTCGAGTATAAACATACGTGCTTCACGGGCTTGACCCAATGCATCAATCAAAATGTCGGCACTGATACCTTTCGGCTTCATATCCAGCTGAACCGCTGTAATTCCTTCGGGGGTACCGGCTATTTTGTAGTCCATATCGCCGTAGTTATCTTCCATGCCTTCAATATCGGTTAAAAGGGCGTATTCGCCGTTTTCTCCGGTAACCAGACCGATTGAGATTCCGGCAACCGGTGCCTTAATTTTAATTCCGGCATCCATTAATGACATAGTAGATGCGCAACAACTTGCCATTGAAGTGCTTCCGTTGGAGCTTAGTGCCTCTGATACCAGCCGCAATGTATAGGGGAAATCCTCTCCCTGCGGTACCACGGGTAAAAGGGCACGTTCCGCCAGCGCACCGTGGCCGTATTCACGCCTGCCGGTAATACCGGCTCGTCTGGCTTCACCGGTCGAAAAAGGCGGGAAGTTGTAATGGTGAATGTATCTCTTGGGTTCATCGAACCCTAAACCGTCTATTTGCTGTTCTTTTTTAATCGGTCCCAGTGTCGTTACGGTTAATATCTGCGTTTCTCCGCGCGAGAATAACGCCGAGCCGTGAACACGCGGAAGTAATCCGACTTCGCACAGAAGGGGGCGTACTTCTTTGAGTTGGCGTCCGCTGACACGTTCGCCTTTAGTTAAAATATTTCCCCTAATCAGGCATCTGACTTCCCTGTCAAAAGATTCAAGAACATCCGATTCCGAATGATCTTCTTTAAGGGTTGCAACCAATTCCTGTTTCAGGTTTTCAATCGCTTCGATTCTATCCGCTTTGACGGGCAGTGTAAACGCCTCGTTTAAGCGGTTGCCGATAAACCCTGAAACGGCTTCTTTGGTTTCGGCGCTGATGTCGATAACCGGGGCTTCTTCTTTGGGCTGAGCCATAACCGCCATCATTTCTTCCTGCAGGGCGATAATATCCTGGTTGGCTTCATGTCCCAGTCGTATTGCCTGAGCGAAGATATCTTCGGAGATTTCGTTCGCACCGGCTTCCATCATTATGACGGCCTTTTTGGTGCTGGCAATCACTAAGTCTAACTTGCTTGTTTGCAGTTCTTCCAACGTCGGGTTAACTACCAGTTCATCGTTGATGTATCCGACATGAACGATTCCAACCGGTCCTTCAAACGGAACGGAAGATAAGCTTAAAGCCATCGAACAGCCGATAACGGACAAAATGGCGGGATCGTTTTCCTTATCTACGGATAACACGGTAGAAATTAATTGGATTTCACGGCGCCATGTCTTTGGTAAAAGCGGTCGCAGCGGTCGGTCGGTTAAACGGCAAGTCAAAATCGCCTCTTCGCTGGGGCGTCCTTCGCGACGCAAGAAACCGCCGGGAATTTTGCCGGCAGCATACATTCTTTCTTCGTAATCAACGGTTAGAGGAAGAAAGTCTATTCCTTCTTTTGCCTTGGGGGCGACACAAACCGTCGATAAAACGACAGTATCGCCGTAACGAACGGTAACCGCAGCTCCGGCTTGCCACGCCAGTTTGCCTGTCTCCAAAGTCAGTTTTCTGCCGCAAATAATGCGCTCAAAAGATTGAGATGTAGTCACTAGATTCTCCTTATTTGCTTTACAAGAACTTACTTAAGGACTTATTTGCGTAAGCCGAGTCGCTCGATAAGGCTTTTATAGCGGTTTACATCTTCTTTATTGAGATAGGTGAGTAAACGTCTTCTCTGTCCGATAAGCATAAGCAGGCTGCGCTTGGTATGATTGTCGTGTTTGTTGTTGATCATATGGCGTGTCAACTGCTTGATTCTGGCAGTTAAAACAGCTATTTGCACCTCTGTTGAGCCTGTATCGCCTTCGTGAAGCTTAAACTCATTGATGATGTTTGCCTTTGTCTGGCTGTCCAAATCTTAACTCCTGTATTGCATAAATTACGAAGAATTATATCATAACTTAAGTGTGAGTGTAAAACCAAAAGGAATTTTTCATACATACGAATTACCTTGACTAACTCCGTTCAATAACATATATTGGGAGAAACCGCAGTTATCGTCTTTTAGAGGTTTCATGAACATAGGAGTTTGTAAATTAAAGCTCAGGTTAGCCGAAAATATGTCGCTAAAAGGCAAACGGCAGGTTATTAAACCGATTATTGCCCTGGTTAAAAACAAATATAACGTTTCGATTGCCGAAGTTGAAGATAATAACCTGTGGCAGATTGCGACAATCGGGTTTAGTTTTGTTAGCAACGATTCAAAATATACCGATGAAGTAATTACCGCGATTATTAATTTTATTAACAGCGGCCGTTTTGAAGTTGAAATAATCAATCAAGAAATTGAAATTATTCCTTTTTAGTTATGGATACGTCGTTATTTATTAAGCACATCAAGGCACAACCCGAATATTGCGAGCAGCTGGTTCATTTGGAGCATATCCCCTCACGTGAGGCGCTCTATGCCGAAACAGAAAATCCGCTCAATCCCGATATTGAGGCAACGCTCAAGAAAAAACGGATTTACCCGTTGTATTTACATCAGACACAGGCAATCGACAGCGTTCGCAGGGGCGAAAATGTTATGGTTGTAACCCCCAGCGCCAGCGGGAAAAGCCTTTGTTATAATATCCCCGTTATTGAAGAAATTATTGCCGACCCTTCCGCCCGTGCTTTGTACCTTTTCCCCACCAAGGCGTTAGCCCAAGACCAGTTATCAAAACTGCATTATATGTTTAGCCCCCAATTTATCGATAAGGAAAAAGCGGTTACTTTTGACGGCGACACACCGCAAGCGGAACGCGCCGAAATTAAAAAACAGGCTCGCATTGTGCTTACCAACCCCGATATGTTGCATGTCGGGATTCTGCCGAACCATGAGGATTGGCTTAGGTTCTTACGTAACCTTAAATTCGTAATAATAGATGAGGCGCACAGTTACCGGGGTGTTTTCGGCTCGCATGTGGCGCTTGTTTTGCGCAGGCTCAGACGAATTTGCAATAAGTACGAAGCCAACCCGCAATTTATTTGCTGTTCCGCTACTGTTGATAACCCCTGCGAGCATATTGAAAATTTGGTGGGGGTACCTTTTAATATTGTTAACGAAGACGGGGCTCCGCACGGACCCAAGGATTTTGCTTTTTGGAATCCGCCGCTTACCGATCCTTTAAAAGGCATCAGGCGCAGCAGTAACAGCGAAGCCACCAATCTTTTTACCGAGCTTGTGCGGCATAATATCCGCACATTGACCTTTGCGCGAACGCGCCGTTTAACGGAATTAATTTTTAAATATTCAAAACAAAAGTTGGATGAATTGAGTCCGCACCATTCTCAAAGAATAAAACCTTATCGTGCCGGTTATTTGCCCGAGCAAAGGCGGCAGATTGAGCGTGAATTATTAAACGGGCAATTAATGGGGGTTGTTGCCACCAACGCCCTGGAATTGGGCATCGACATCGGTGATTTGGATGCCACGGTGCTTACCGGCTACCCCAGCACGATTGCCAGCACTTGGCAGCAAGCCGGAAGGAGCGGCAGGGGCGGGCAGCTTTCACTTAGTTTTTTGGTGGGCTTGGATAACCCCCTTGACCAATATTTTATGCGCAATCCGGATGCTTTTTTTAAAAAAAGCTTTGAAAATGCACTTATTAACCCTCAAAATCATTACATATTAAGAGACCATTTGTTATGTGCCGCCTGGGAATTACCGCTTAAACTATCCGATAATTATTATTTTGGCAGTACTTTTTCTGAGGCACTGGCCGAATTGGAATCCTGCGGCTTAATGCGACAAAGACACAGCCGTCGTTACCTTTCTCCTTCAATTAACTATCCCGCTCAGGGTGTTAATATTCGTTCGGCTTCGGCGGATAGCTTTATTTTAATCGATACGCAGACCAATTCGGTTTTGGAAACCGTTGAAGCCGGGTTAGCGATAATGCAAGTACACCCCGGGGCAATTTATCTCCATCAGGGCAATCCGTATCTGGTAACCTCATTGGATATTGAAGCCGGGATTGCCAAATGCGAACCGACAAACAGTGATTATTATACCGTTACCAAGGATTTAACCGATTTAACCGTTTTAAAAAAATTAAAAGAGAAAAAGTGCGGAAACATTGATGTTTGTTTGGGTGAAGTTGAGGTGATTACGGTGGTAACCGGGTTTAAAAAGAAGGCGCAATACAGCGAAGAAATATTGGGAGAAGAACCGCTTGATTTACCGCCGCAACGCCTGCGTACAATAGCGCTTTGGTTTGATATAACAAGCGCCGAGCTGGAAGTTTTAGAAAAAGAAGGCTTGGATCCTGCCGGCGGGCTGCATGCCGTAGAACACGCCGCAATCGGCATATTGCCGCTTTTTGCAATGTGTGACAGAAACGATATCGGTGGGGTGTCGACAATAAATCATATCGATACCGGTAAGGCACAAGTCTTTATTTACGATGCTTATCCGGGTGGGGTGGGTATTAGTGAAAAAGGATATGATTTAATTACCGACTTATGGCAAGCAACATTTAATGTCGTAAACAATTGCCCTTGTCAAGACGGGTGCCCCGCTTGTATTCAATCCCCCAAATGCGGAAACAACAATAATCCCCTCGATAAAAATGCCGCTCTGCATATTTTAAAAGATTTGCTATAATATAAGGATATCGTAAAAATCGATTTATTCGAGCGGAGGACAAATGATAAAAATTGGTGTCGATCCGATAATATTCTCCATAGGGCCTTTCCATCCCGGTTGGTACGGTCTGATGATATCCTTTGCCATTTTATTTGTCGTTTTTTGGACGGCCTATGAAATTAAAAAGGGCGCCCGCGTTACTTATGATAACTTGTTGACGGCGGCTATTGTTGCTATTCCGATGGGTGTAATTTTTGCCAGGTTAATGCATGTTATTGACCGCTGGGACTATTACAGCCAGCATTTAAACAGGATTATCGGCGGAGAAGGTTTATCCATTTACGGGGGCATAATCGGAGCCCTCTTTGGAATATGGCTTTACAGTAAATTCAGCAAATTTAACTTTGGGCATCTCTTAGATATAATTGTCCCCGGTGTTGCCGTCGGGCAAGCCATCGGGCGTGTGGGTTGTATATTAAACGGATGCTGTTACGGTGATAATACTACCGTTCCCTGGGGGATTGAATACACCAATCCCAACAGCTACGGATACGGCGCCGGCATTGTGCATCCGACGCAGGCTTACGAGATTATTTTCATGCTTTTACTGTTTACATTGCTTTACAAACTGCGCGGAAAATTAAAGCCTGACGGGGCTTTGGCAATGGTTTATTTTGGAGCCTATGCTTTATGGAGGTTCTTTATCGATTTTATTCGCGAAGGAACGCCGTTTTTATTTGGCTTGCACCAGGCGCAGGTAATTGCCATTGTTATTTTAATTATTGTTGTTGCGCTGGCAATAAAAAATAGAGTAAGCTTTGTAATCAAAAAGGATACAAAAATAGAGAAAGAAGGCGAACTTGGAAACTGATAACGAAAAAGAAGAACTTGTTTTTGAGGTTCTAATCGAAATACCGAAGGGCAGCCGTAACAAATACGAGTTTGATAAAAAGAGGCGGATGATTAAATTAGACCGTATGTTGTTCTCGTCGGTGCATTATCCCAGCGACTACGGCTATTTCCCGGAAACTTTAGCCTTAGACGGTGATCCGTTGGATGCGCTGGTGCTTGTCGGTGAGCCGACATTCCCCGGCTGTTTGGTTGATGTCAAGCCGATTGGGCTGTTTAAAATGTGGGATGAAAAGGGGCCGGATGAAAAAATTCTTTGTGTCCCGATAAACGACCCGATGTGGAACTATCTGGAAACACTGGATGACGTCCCGCCTCATTTGCTGCGCGAAGTCGAGCATTTTTTCCGGGTGTATAAGGATTTGGAGAAAAAGAAAACGGGTGTTGAGGGGTGGAACAGGGATATTGACGAAACCCTGAAAATTATCGCTGAAGCTCAGGAGCGCTTTAAACAGTCCGAATCTGTGTAACTTAATCATTGGTTTTTAATCAAGAGCCGACCTTAGAAAAGTCGGCTCCTTTTTTTATGCTGTCTTTTTACCTTTGTCATTCTGGGCGCCCTCTTGTTGTCATTCTGAAACACCTAAAACTCACGTCTTTGCGAGGAGTGAGCCTTTAGGCGAACGACGTGGCAATCCCCAAGGAATTTAATCTATATGAGATTGCTTCGCTACGCTCGCAAAGACATTAGTGTCATTCTGAGCCTGCGAAGAATCTGGGGGTTAACGAATAGTGCAGTGTTCTTATAGCAACTAACGTCCGGGCGGTGCCTCTTTTTTATTGCCGAGGTGACCTCATAGCCTGTATTTCCCATCCTCTTAGATCTTTCACTGTGTTCAGGATGACAATAATAGCAACGTCTTTGCGAGGAGCGAGCCTTTAGGCGAACGACGTGGCAATCCCCAAGGAATTTAATCTATATGAGATTGCTTCGCTACGCTCGCAAAGACATTAGTGTCATTCTGAGCTTGCCGAAGAATCTAGGAGTTGGCGAATAGTGCAGTGTTCGGCTGCGGATTTTATAATAGGACGATGCGCTTTTTTGATTCTGGGCGACCCCATAGCTTAAATTTCCCGTCCTCTTAGATCCTTCATTTCATTCAGGATGACAAAAAAGACCCGTTCGCCCTGAGCTTGTCGAAGGGTCCGACGAACGGGAAAAAACAAGGACTACCATCCAGCTGCCGTTATGGTTCGACAGGCTCACCACGAACGGCTGGAGTTTTTACCATTTGTCATTCTGAGCTTGCCGAAGAATCTAAGGGTTAACGGATAGTGCAGTGTTCGGCTAGCAAATCACGTCTGGACAGTGCCTCTTTTTTATTACCGAGGTGACCTCATGACCTAAACTTCTGTCCTCTTAGATCTTTCACTGCGTTCAGGATGACAATAGGGGGTGCCGTTATGGTTCGACAAGCCCACCATGAACGGCTAAACTTTACAACAATAACAAAAAAGGAGCGGGGTTACCGCTCCTCCTGTACCATAACTTTTAAACGATTAAAGCCTGTCTTTAAGATTCTTACGCCTAATTACCCGCCCCCAACTGCCGCCCTTGGCCTTCATTTCTTTAAGGCGCGGGATATAGCTTATAAAGGGCACCAGTATTAGTAATGCCGTGTACAGCACTAAATCCGGCCTGTCGTAAACCAGCCATGCAACAAAGGGGAAGCAGATCATCGCAATCCCGTAACTTAAAGTCGGGAATTTGGTAATAAGGAGCATAATCCCGAAAATGGTAAGTCCGATAAGTATTCCCCAAGGAATGAAATAGATAATCGCACCGATAGCGGTTGCTCCGCCCTTCCCGCCCTTGAACTTAAGCCAAACCGGGTAGTTATGCCCTAAAACCACAATAAAACCACAGATAAACATATAGAGGTTGGGGATATCCAGTACAAGGTCTGCCAAAGCTACGGCGGCAACCCCTTTTAAAACATCAACCGCCAGTACCGTAATCCCAACGCCCTTGCCAAGATTATAAAACGAATTCATAGCACCCATGTTATGGCTGCCAACGGTTCTTATATCGATTTTTTTGGCTAACTTACCGGCAATATAAGCGGTGGGGATGGAGCCAAGCAGGTAAGCCGCTATAAAGGCAACTGCAATTTTAAATATAATCATACCTGATATTTAATTCCTCCAAAATTGTGCTAGAATTATTTTACGTCGCAATATCCAAGATATTCAAGCGCAAGCGCTCTTCTCCTCGCCAACATTCCAGTCTTAAATTGTATACTATATCAATGTGGGAGTGTATATTTTTAAAGCACTTACCGAACCCGAAAGCGACCGCCTCCCAGTTTACGTTGTTTTGCCTGAGCCTGAATCTTAAATGTCCGCCGTTATTGCCCATTGTTTGGCAATCAATAACCTCAACATCATGGCTTACAAAAGTCGGAACAGGGTTTCCCATTCCAAAAGGCGCCAAGGTTTGCAGTAATTGGTAAGTCCGTCCTCCCAGTTGGGAGAACTTAACTTTGGCATCGATATCCAACCTGGGGCGCAAATCAAGCCCTTCTAATTGTTCTCCGGCCATTTGGTTCAGTCTTTCTTCCAGTTTGGACAGATTTTTAGTAGGCATTGTAAAACCGGCCGCTCTGGCATGTCCGCCGAAATCGCTTAGAAGGTCATGGCATTCATCAAGCGCTTTGATAATATTAAACTCGGGAATACTTCGGCAGCTGCCGTTACTGGCTTTTTCTCCTATTTTAATAACAACGGAAGGACGGTAAAACAATTCCGAAAGCCGTCCGGCAACAAGCCCGATAACCCCCGGCGGATGGTCGGGGTCACTGGCAATAATTATCGGTGTTTCCCCTTTAGCTTCCACTTGTTCGCGCGCCTTTGCCAGTGAAAGGGCGGTTATTCTTTGGCGTTCAACGTTTTGTTCTTCCAATGCGAGTGCCAGTTCCTGCGCTTCTTCGGTTGAATCGGTTACCATCAATTTATAGCTGGTAAGCGCATTTTGCAGTCTGCCGGCGGCATTGAGGCGGGGTGCAAGCGACCACGATATTTCTTCGGTGCCGATACTTTCGATATTGATACCGGCTAACGTTGCCATTTCTTTAATCCCCGGCCTGCAGTTTTTACTCATTACCTTCAATCCCTCTTTAACCAGATAACGGTTTTCCCCTAAAAGAGGCATCATATCGGCAACGGTTCCCAAGGCAACTAAATCAAGATAATTTTCAACGTCTTTTTCTTTGCCCATTCCGTTATAAAGGGCTTCCAAAAATTTATAAGCAACGCCGACCCCTGCCAGTTCCGTAAACGGGTACTTTGAATCCTCTCTTTTGGGGTCAACAACGGCGATTGCATTCGGCAGTTCTCCCAGCGGGGTGTGGTGATCGGTAATAATAATATCAAGCCCTTGTCTTTTAGCTTTTTTGACCTGAGAAATACCGGTTACGCCGCAATCAACCGTAATAACCAGCGATACCCCTTCTTTTCGGAGGTAATCCAGCGCGCTTGAGTTGAGGCCGTGCCCTTCCTTGATACGATGGGGAATATATGGGATAACATTGCCGCCGAGCGCCTTTAACCCTTCCACCAATACGGCGGTGCCGGTAATTCCATCGACATCAAAATCACCGTAAACAGCAATTTTTTCGCCCGAAAGCAAACCCTGGTAAATCCTGCCGGTTGCCTGATGGATATCCGGTAACAGTTGAGAGTCTCCGGAAAGACGCTTATCCGCCGCGGTAAAAGATTCTATTGCTTGCGGTTCGGTTATCCCGCGGTTATACATTAATTGTCTAATTAGAGGAGGGAATTCACAATCATTAATCGGATGACCGTGCGGTACTGGCGGGAAGAGATTCCAGCGAAGATGTTTCAAATCGTTTCCTCTCTACTCTTCGCAACATTTGTTTTCTCCCGGCTGTAGCCGATAGCTTAGCGCCGGGATCGGTTATATCGTGCTGCCGCTACCGTATAACATATGTTAAGAGTGATGAATATTCTGCTATTTATAACATAATTTTAACTTAAACTGCAAGGATACGCTCCTTTTGCTATAATTTTCTAAACGGGAGAGTTTTTATATTATTTAAAAGTTCCATTTAATTTTGGTTACGGAAAAGGTGCGGTTTGAGTAAAAAAGAAAACAATATTAAAGTGGCGTTTGATACGCTGGGCTGTAAGTTGAACCAGGCGGAAACAGAAGCGCTTACGGATAAGTTTGTAAAATCCGGCTATATTGTTGTTTCATCGCAAGATGATTTCGATATTTACGTACTAAATACTTGTACCGTTACCCATGTTGCCGACCGTAAAGCGCGTCATCTTTTGCGGATGGCACACCGACGTAATCCGCAGGCTGTTTTGGTAGCTGTCGGTTGTTACGCTGAACATTCGACAAAGGACCTTTTAAAAATAGACGGCGTGAAACTGGTACTCGGTAATGCGGAAAAGATGAAATTGCCGCAAATTCTTACCGGGTTAAATGCACTTTCCTTTACTAAAGGTTCGGGTTTTTCTGCTGATTTTTTAAGTAACCGCAGAACGCGTTCTTTTATCGCTGTGCAAGAAGGGTGTAACAATTTTTGTTCTTACTGTATTGTGCCTTATGTGCGCGGCAGGGAGAAGAGTGTTCCGCCCGAACAGATTGTAAGAGAAATTAAAGAAAAGGTTGCTTCCGGTTTTAAAGAAATAGTATTAACCGGTACCGAAATCGGTGCGTATAATTATGGAGGTTTGAATCTAGAGGGGCTAATTGACATAATCCTTAAAGAAACCCCTGTTTTACGTTTGCGAATATCATCTTTACAGCCCCAAGAAATAACCCCCGATTTAATTAATCTTTGGGAAAATACAAGATTATGCCCCCACTTTCATCTCTCCTTACAAAGCGGCAGCGATACGGTTTTAAAAAGAATGAAACGTCGCTATACGACTTCCGATTATCTGGATGCTGTTAATTTAATCCGTTCAAAAATAGACGGTGTTGCAATTACCACCGATATTATTGTCGGGTTCCCGTGTGAAACCGATGCCGAATTTACCGAGAGCTACGATTTTTGCCAAGAGGTTGGCTTTTCACGCATCCACATTTTCTCGTATTCGAAACGGCGTGGAACTGCGGCAAGCATAATGCCGAATCAAGTTTCTCCGCAGATAATGAAAGGACGCAGTGATTTGATGCTGAAGTTAGCTGAAGAAACTTCTTGCTCCTTTTATAAAGGTTTTATCGAAAAGGAGATTGAGGTTCTTTGGGAACAGGCGGCAGACGGTATTTGGACCGGTTACTCCGGAAATTACATTAAGGCCTATACAACAAGCAACAAAGACCTCACCAATGTTATGAGTCGTTTTGTTGTTCAAAGGATTTATGAGGGTGGGGTGTGGGGAGAAATTACGGAACAATAACAGAATGTCTTTGCGATCGCCCCCCTTTTTGTATTTGCGAGACCATTCCCGCAAGGGAAGGCGGAGCAACTCACCTTTGTCTTTGCGAGCGTAGCGAAGCAATCTCACATAGATTAAATTCTTTGGAGATTGCCACGTCGTTCGCCTAAAGGCTCACTCCTCGCAAAGACGTTTCCCCTATTGTCATTCTGAGCTTGCCGAAGAATCTGGGAGTTAGCGAATGGTGCGCCGTTCGGTTATGGATTTTAGAATAGAACGATACCTCTTTTTTGCTTCCGAAGATACCTCACAGCCTGTATTTCCCATCCTCTTAGATCCTTCACTGCGTTCAGGATGACAAAATGAGGAAACAGGATGAGGAAAAAAGCCCGTTCGCCCTGAGCCTGTCGAAGGGTCTCACGAACGAGATTAGACAAGGATTGCCATCCGACCGCCGTTATGGTTCTACAAGCCCGTGCATCCTGAGCCTGACGAAGGACACGAACGGCTGGGGGAACACCTTTGTCTTTGCGAGCGCAGCGAAGCAATCTCACATAGATCAAATTCTTTGGAGATTGCCACGTCGTTCGCCCAAGGGCTCACTCCTCGCAAAGACATTAATATTATTGTCATTCTGAGCATAGCGAAGAATCTAGGAGTTAGCGAATGGTGCGCCGTTCGGTCACGGATTTTACAGCAGGACGAAGCCTCGTTTTTTATTGCCGAAGGTACCTCATAGTCTATATTTCCTATCCTCTTAGATCCTTCATTTTATTCAGGATGACAAGGAGGAGATTGCCACGTTACTCTCCAGAGGCTCGTTTCTTGCAAAGGCATTACGAAGGGGCTACAAAATCAACATTGCATCGCCAAAGCTGTAAAAGCGATAATTATTTTCAATCGCTTCATGATAAGCCCTTTTCATCAGCTCCGTTCCTCCGAAAGCACTTATCATCATCAGCAGTGTCGATTTTGGCAGGTGGAAGTTGGTAATTACGGCATCGGGGATAAAAAACTTATATCCGGGAAGAATAAACAGATTAACCCACCCTTCAAACGGATCAAGCACAGCATTTTTACTGACACCGGCAGCGTATTCAATAAGGCGCACCGATGTCGTTCCGACGCAGATTACCCTTCGGCCTTCTTGTTTGGCGCGCGATACCTCATCCGCAACTTCTTTGCTAATATAACCGTATTCAAAATGGATTTTATGCTGTGTCGGATCTTCATCTTGAACGGGGCGGAAGGTATCCAACCCGACATGCAGAGTCGTAAAAAGGCATTTAATTCCGCTGGCTTGCAGTTTTTCCAAAAGTGCGGGCGTAAAATGCAAACCCGCGGTCGGGGCAGCGGCACTGCCTGTTTTTTCGGCGTCGGCGTAGATTGTTTGATACCTTTCGGCATTCTTGAGCGGCTCGTGAATATAAGGGGGAAGAGGCATCTTCCCCAACAGAGGCAAGTATTGTTCATCCGAAAAACGGACAAGCCTGATGCCCTCGTCTAACACATCGGTAATCTCGGCGAAAACGGACGGTGTTTGTTCCGCGGGTAATAAATCGTTACAAAGTTTTACCTGAGTACCGATTTTAACGCGTTTACCCGGTTTTACCAGCGCCTCCCACAGCCCGTTATCAACACGTTTCAATAATAACAGCTCAACCCTGCCGCCTGTTTCAGGTTTAAAACCCTTTAAGCGTGCGGGCATGACACGGCTGTTATTAAATACCAACACGTCACCTTTCTTTAGATACTTGCTTATCTCAAAGAAGTGGTCCACATGGCTGATTTCGGAAGTTAGACGGTTAACAACAAGCAAACGCGATGAATCTCGGGGTTCAATCGGGGTTTGCGCAATCATTTCCGGCGGCAAGTAATAATCAAAATCGCTGGTTTTCAAAAGCATGCTTGGGCCTAAAAATAATGCTTAATATTTTCAACAACTTCCCTGATGGGGTCGAGCTTATTGAGGGTAAAGAACTGAATACCCGGTGCTCCGCCGTCCAACAAGTCTTTGCATTGTTGAATCGTAAATTCCAGCCCTGCTTGATAAGTAGCCTCATCATCACCGTCAAGGGGGGCAAAAATATCGTGCACCCTTTGCGGAACCGACGCCCCGCAAGTTTTACAAAAGGAGATTAGTTTTTGATAATTGGTGATTGCCATTATTCCGGGCAAAATACGTGCCGTAACACCGATTTTTCTGAGCCTGTCGACGTAATCAAAGTAATCTTTGTTATCAAAGAATATCTGGGTAATCACAAATTCCCCGCCCGTATCAATTTTCTTTTTCAAGTAGATTGCATCCAGTTCTTTACCGGGGCAATCTATATGACATTCGGGGAATCCGGCAACACCAATACTAAAGTAATCGCCGTGCTCACGAATCATTTCGACAAGCTCATAAGCATATTTACACCCGTCCGCTGCCGGTTTCCAATTTTCATCCCCTGCCGGAGGGTCACCGCGCAGGGCAAATATATTATTGATATTCTTGCTTTCCATTTCGACGATTTTTTCCCTTAATGCCGCTTTGGTCTCACCGACACATGAAAAATGATGCATTGTAGGGATATTAAAAATCTTCTGGAAATTGTCAACAATATCAAGTGTAAGGTCACGCGTTCCGCCGCCGGCACCGTAGGTTACTGAAAACCAATCCGGCTTAAGGTCGGCATAAGCCTCGGCAATTTCGTAAAGTTTTTTTATGCCCACTTCGGTTTTGGGCGGGAAAAACTCAAGAGAAAATGTTCTTTCTTTTTCGCTAAATATATCAATAATTTTTTTCATAATTAAACCTCAACTCAAAAGCAATATCCAGTTAGTATAACAATAATTGACACTTTAAGAAAATTTTAATCGAAAAAAAGATTTGTTCGGTTTTAAACCATCTGCTAAACTTAAAGCGGAGTTAGATTATATGAATATATTGCTTTCAAACGATGACGGGATTTTATCGCCGGGGATTTGGGCGCTTGCCAAGGAGCTGCGGGAAATTGCTAAAATTACGATAGTTGCCCCGGACCGTGAACAAAGCGCTACGGGTACAATGCTAACCTTGCGCCAGCCTTTGCGCGTTCAAAAAATAACTCCCTTACTGGAAGGGACAGAGGCCTACGCCGTTGAAGGCAGCCCCGGAGACAGTGTTATTATCGGAATTGAAATGATTGCTAAAGAAAAACCGGATCTTGTGATTTCGGGGATTAATCAGGGCTTAAACACCGGTGACGATATTTTAATTTCGGGTACGGTGGGAGCCGCAATGCAAGGATATTTAAGAGATATTCCGGCGGTAGCTGTTTCCGCGCTTAATTATAACGACGGGAACACCGAAAACGCCTCCAAGCTTATCAAAATAATCGCCCAAAAATTCCAAAATAAAAGCCTTTCCAATGACTTCTTTTTAAATATAAACCTACCGGGGCATCCTATTTCCGAAATAAAAGGCATTAAAATCACCCGTCAGGGGCATAAAACCCATATCGATACAGTTAAAGAAGGACACGACGGCCGGAACGAATATTTTTGGCTTGTCCGCAAACAGCATAACAACGAATTTGCCGAAGATACAGATATGTATGCCCTAAAACAAAAATATATCTCGATTACGCCTTTAAACGAAACTTTATTCCAACGCAAGGCAACCGGGCTAAACGAAGATATTTGCCGAGAACTGTTTTCAAACTGTTTGCAGCGTTAAGCCTTCGCGGATAAAAACCGCTTGACAGGCGCTTTTAAGGCCAATACAATTAAATTGAGACCATCGACCGAATGGCGGTGAGTTTTAAGGGTAATAATATAAATATATCGCTTGGATCTAAAACGACCGAGACGTAGTTGTTGGTAACCTTCTCGCAGTTTCGGGGAAGGTTTTTTTGTTATTTAGAACAGGAACACTTTAATGGCAAATGATACTAAAATAGGATTTATCGGGGCCGGTGCATTGGCAAATACATTGGCGGTGGCTTTAAAGCAGAAGGGATTTAAGGTTGCGGCCGTTTCCTGTTACGGTTCCGAATCCGCAAAAGCGCTGGCAAAACGTATCGGCGAGCCTTGCCTGGCAACCGATAATCAAGGAGTTGCCGATAGCGCCGAAGTCGTTTTTATTGCAACTCCCGATGATGTTATTGCGACGGTAGCCATGCAAATCAAATGGCATAAAGGGCAAAAAGTTATCCATTGCAGCGGAGCGGATTCAATTGATATTTTACGCCCGGCGGAGGAATTCGGTGCCCAAATCGGCGCCTTTCACCCTTTACAAACATTTGCCGCCGGATTAGGAGAAAACTTAAAAGGGATTACCTTTGCCGTTGAAGCCCAAGAACCGTTATTAGCGCAGCTTAAAGAACTGGCGCTGACATTGGGCGGAAATTGGCTGGAATTAAAATCGGAAGACAGGGTAATCTACCACGCGGCAGCCGTTTTTGCCGCTAATTACATGATTACTTTAACAAATATCGCCGCCGATTTATGGGATAATATCGGTATTTCTCGCGAGAAAGCAATCGAAGCGCTGTTACCGCTTATTCGCGGGACATTAAATAATATGCAAGAAATAGGAATAACCGACAGCTTAACCGGGCCGATTGCCCGCGGTGATTCGGGAACGATAGAAAAACATATCAAAGCCTTGGGTAAAATCAATTCGGATCTTAAAAAACTATATGCCGAACTGGGCTTAAATACAATACCGATTGCTTCTGAAAAGGGCAGGCTGGATAAAGTTCATGCCGCACAAATAGAACGGCTGCTTAAAGACACAATTCAACAACCGGAGTACGTCAAAAAATGAGAACAATGATGAAAAGTAAAATCCACCGCGTTCGTGTTACCGATCTTAACATCGATTATGAGGGCAGTATTACTATCGACCGTAATCTGATGGAAGCAGCCGATATTTTGCCTTACGAACAGGTTCATATTTTAAATGTTAATAACGGTGAACGATTTCTAACCTATGCCATCAAGGGGGAGGCAAACAGCGGGGAAATCTGTATAAACGGGGCGGCCGCCAGGCTGGTTTGCAAAGGTGATATTGTAATTATCCTTACCTATACCCAAATTGATAACGAAAATGCCGAAAATTTTAAGCCAACCGTAGTGTACGTAAATAAAAAGAACGAAATCACCTCAGTCAAACGTTCTGTCGAATCGCTTACCTTTTAAGGAGGCCGTTATGCGTGCAAATATAATCCAAATCAAGCTAATGAAGCAAAAGGGCGAGAAAATTACAATGTTAACCGCCTATGATTATATGACCGCCAAAATTATCGATGAGGCCGGCATACCCTTGATACTTGTCGGTGACAGTCTCGGAACGGTGATATTAGGCTACGATTCGACGATTCCGGTTACCATGGAAGATATGCTTCACCACACCAAAGCGGTGGTGCGCGGCTCAAAGAATGCTTTAGTTATCGCCGATATGCCCTTTATGAGTTATCATATCAATACGAACCAGGCTTTAACCAATGCCGCACGCCTTATTCAGGAGGGCGGGGCACAAGCGGTAAAGGTTGAGGGTGGGGTTAGCGTTGCCGGGAAGGTTAAAAAAATCGTGGATTGCGGTATTCCGGTTATGGGACATATCGGGTTAACACCGCAATCAATAAATCAGCTTGGCGGACATAAAATACAGGGGAAGGATATCGAAACAGGCCGGAAATTACTGGCGGATGCTAAAGCGCTGGAAGAAGCCGGGGCATTTGCTGTTGTGCTGGAAACAGTACCTGAGGCGCTTGCCGCTTTTATTTCCGCAAAAATAAATATCCCCACTATTGGGATTGGTGCGGGTGCCGGTTGTGACGGGCAGGTTCAAGTTGTAAGTGACATATTGGGGCTGTTTACCGATTTTGTGCCCAAACATACCAAACAATACGCTCAACTGGCCAAGTCAATGTCCGAAGCGGTTAAAAATTATTACGATGAGGTAAAATCGGGGCTCTTTCCGACTGCAGCGCAAAGCTTCTCTATGGATGAGAGCATTATCAATGATTTAAAGAAAGAATAAAATTATGAATATTATTAAAACTATTCCCGAAATGAGAGAATTTCGTAAAACACTTTGCGAATCGGTTGGATTTGTCCCGACGATGGGTTATTTACACGAAGGGCATGTGTCGCTGATTAGGAAAGCCAAAGCAGAAAATGCCTCTGTTATTGTCAGTATTTTTGTTAATCCCACCCAATTTGGTCCAAACGAAGACTTTGAAAGCTATCCGCGCGACATTGAGGGCGATATCGAGATACTTAAAGAAGAGGGGGTTGATGCTGTTTTTATCCCCGAAGCGTCCGAAATTTACCCTTGTGAATTTAACAGCCGGGTTGAAGTTATCGGTATTACCCAAAAACTGGAGGGGAACAGCCGCCCCGGTCATTTCCGTGGGGTTACCACCGTTGTTAACAAGTTGTTTAATATCGTTACCCCCGATAGAGCCTACTTTGGGCAAAAAGATGCCCAACAGGCGATTGTTATTAAAAAAATGGTTGCAGATTTGAATATGAATCTTGAGATAGTTGTTTGCCCGACAATAAGGGAACCGGACGGTTTGGCAATCAGCAGCCGTAATGTCTATCTTTCCCCCGAAGCGAGGCAATCGGCAACGGTTTTGTACCGTTCGTTAATGCTGGCAAGGGATTTATATGAACAGGGCGAAAGAAGCGCCGAGACGATTCGCAAAGAAATGGTGCGCCTGATTAAAACAGAGGAAACGGCAAGAATCGACTACGTTTCGATTGCCGACCCTGTTACCCTTGATGAGCTTGACGAGGTTAGCGGGAAAGCTTTAATATCGCTGGCGGTTAAATTCTACAAAACCAGATTGATTGATAATATAATACCGGGCGGATAATTATTCCCGCTTTGAGGGCTTTTGTATTCGATGGCGGCTTTGTTATTTAGTAAGCACGTTTAAAAAACGATAGGCTCTACGTAATTAGTAAAAATTAAAAACAATATGCTATAATATTGCGGTTAATAAAAAGAACCTTAAATTATCTCGGGCCGAGGTAGCTCAGCCGGTAGAGCAGCGGACTGAAAATCCGCGTGTCCCCAGTTCGATCCTGGGCCTCGGCACCATTGTATAGTTCTTTGACAAACTAGCTGGTTATATCCGGCCGAAGTGGCGGAATAGGCAGACGCGGCAGTCTCAAAAACTGTTGGGAGGCAACTCTCGTGTCGGTTCGACCCCGACCTTCGGCACCATTTTTTAATAACTTAATAGAATTAAATTTTTGTTGCCGAGTTGTGTAGCGGTAGCACGAAGGACTTTGAATCCTTTTGCCCAGGTTCGAATCCTGGCTCGGCAGCCACTAAAAGGGCACTTACTCTGTTAGGCAAGGGATAAATCCTGAAATGCTTGCTTGGGGTTTGTTAAACTGGGTATCCGTTCCCCGATAGCTCAACGGTAGAGCGTGCGGCTGTTAACCGCCAGGTTCTAGGTTCGAATCCTAGTCGGGGAGCCAATTCTTTTCTATGATTTCCTTCTTTTTTCCATATGTAACCTCAATATTCGCTGTTGATTAAACAATTCTTTGATTCCTCTTTGCTGCTTAAAAGTGGGCCTTTGATTGCGTGACTATTTGCAACCCATAACACTACTGTCTTTGCGAGGAGTGAGCCGTTAGGCGAACGACGTGGCAATCTCATACGGATTTATATGAGATTGCTTCGCTGCGCTCGCAAAGACAAGGTGCTTCTCAGCCGTCCGTGGTGAGCTTGTCGAACCATAACGGCGAATGGATAGCAATCCTTGTTTACTCCCGTTCGTTGGACCCTTCGACAGGCTCAGGGCGAACGGGCTTTTTCCCTCATCCTGTTTCCTCATTTTGTCATCCTGAATGAAATGAAGGATCTAGGAGGATGGGATGCATAGGCTATGAGGTTGCCTCAGAAGCAAGAAAGAGGAACCGTCCTACCGTAAAATCCGCGACCAAACGCTGCACTATCCGTTAACTCTTAGATTCTTCGGCAAGCTCAGAATGACAATAGTAGAAACGTCTTTGCGAGGAACAAGCCCTTAGGCGAGTGACGTGGCAATCTCTAAGGAATTTAATCTATATGAGATTGCTTCGCTACGCTCGCAAAGACAAGGTGCTTCTCAGCCGTCCGTGGTGAGCCTGTCGAACCATAACGGCGAAT
>JBBAED010000010.1 GCA_041656115.1 Dehalococcoidales bacterium
TAAACGGCGATATGCGTTTATCCGCCCGTTTGGGAACGCCGACTAAAGACTGCAAAATCAAGCGTGATAAAGAAGGCATTGCCGCAGTCACCACGCTTTTTGCTAATTTTTTATCTCACAGAGCCGAAAAAGTGGGCACTCCTAAAGAACTGGCAGAGAAAATGGCGCGGCTGGCGCATATGGTTCGCGAACTGATTATCGAGGCTTTTAACAAGGAAGAGGAAAACGGTGCGCTTCACGTCCAACTGACTGCATTTAGGGAAAACCTGATTCCCGATTTATCGCCCGGGCAATTTGCCGATATGTATGCCCAGACAATCGCCTATGGCTTGTTTGCCGCACGCTGCACTGCCCCGGAAAGCAGGACTTTTACCCGTCAAAACGCCGCTTATCTGCTGCCGAAAACCAATCCGTTCCTGCGTAAACTGTTCAATAACATTGCAGGGCCGGATTTGGATGACCGCATATCGTGGCTGGTGGATGATTTGGCGCAGGTTTTAGCGCAGGCGGATATGGAAGCCGTTTTAAAGAACTTTGGCAAGCACAGCGGAAAAGAAGACCCCGTTGTGCATTTTTACGAAACCTTTTTGAAAGCGTACGACCCGAAAGTGCGGGAGATGCGCGGTGTTTACTACACCCCCGAACCGGTCGTTTCCTACATCGTGCGCTCGATTGACTACCTGTTGAAAACCCGCTTTGACAAGCCGCAGGGTTTAGCTGATGAGGATACTTTTATTCTCGACCCGGCAACAGGCACGGCAACATTTTTATACAACGTGATTAACGAAATTCATCAATCCTTTGGCGGACAGGAAGGCATGTGGAACGATTATGTTGCCGAAAAGTTATTGAAACGCATTTTCGGCTTCGAGCTACTAATGGCACCTTATGCCGTAGCGCATTTGAAGCTGGGTTTGCTTTTGCAGGAAACCGGCTACAAATTCCACAGCGATGAAAGGCTGGGTATTTACCTGACCAATACGCTGGATGAGGCAATCAAGCACACCGAAACGCTGTTTTCACAGTGGATAAGCGAAGAAGCCAACGCCGCCGCTGATATTAAAAAGGAAAAGCCGATTATGGTGGTGCTGGGCAATCCGCCGTATTCGGGAAGTTCAGCTAATAATGGCGAATGGATAAGACGGCTTATAGAAACCTACAAGACCGTTGACGGTAAACCGCTTGGAGAAAAGAACCCCAAGATGTTACAGGACGACTATGTTAAATTCATTCGCTTTGGGCAGTGGCGAATTGAAAAAACAGGTCAGGGAATATTAGGATTTATTACCAATCATGGCTACATCGATAATATTACCTTTCGGGGTATGCGCCAGTCTTTAATGAACACCTTTACAGATATTTATATTCTTAACTTGCACGGCAACTCCAAGAAGAAAGAGGTTGCCCCCGATGGCGGCAAGGACGAAAACGTTTTCGATATTCAGCAAGGTGTATCGATTGGTATTTTTGTTAAAGAACAAGGGAAAGATGTCCCAGCTAAAGTGCATTATGCCGATTTATGGGGCTTACGCGAGGGGAAATATAAGAGTTTGTTTGAAAGTGATATGGCTTCAACTGAATGGACAGAGCTTGAACCTGGCAGCCCTTATTACTTTTTTATACAAAGAAATGAAACGGACTTGGACGAATATATGCAGGGCTGGAAAGTAAACGATATATTCTTAATTAATAATGCAGGGTTATTTACCTCTAGGGATAAGTTGACTATTCACAGTTCAAGAAAAGAGGTAGATGATACAATACATAATTTTGTTTCACTTTTACCGGAAGAGGCTCGTAATAAATATCAACTTGGTGAAGATGTTGATGATTGGAAGGTCTCATTAGCACAGAAAGATCTACAAGATACTGGCCTTAAAAATGAACTGATAGTTCCAATATTATATAGGCCATTTGATGTTCGTTATACGTATTATACTGGTAAGTCCAGAGGCTTTCACTGTAGACCGCGTGGTGACGTAATGAAACATATGATATTAGGCGATAATCTAGCACTAATGTCTATGCGACAGGTAGCTCTTAACGAATCTTACACTCATTTTGGTGTTACTCGTTTCATATCTGATAATAGAGCTTTTTATAGTAATAAGGGATATGAATATCTTTTCCCCCTCTACCTCTACCCCGCCGAGGGCGAAATGAACTTCGACGGCAATGAACGCCGTCCCAATCTGAATGCTGATTTTATAAAGGAACTGGAAGGGAAGCTGGGGCTTCAATTTATCGATGACGGCAAAGGTGACCTTATAGAAACCTTTGGCCCCGAAGACATCTTCAACTACGCTTATGCCATTTTTCATTCACCGACCTATCGCACCCGCTATGCCGAATTCCTTAAAATAGATTTCCCCCGCTTGCCGTTGACTTCCGACAAGGGGCTTTTCAAGTCTTTAGCCGAAAAGGGAGGGGAACTGGTATCTCTGCACCTTATGGAAGCGCCGGCATTGAATACTCCTATAACCAAATATCCAATCGACGGCTCTCATAAAGTCGAAAAAGTAGCCTATGATGAGAAAAATCAGCGTGTTTATATCAATAAAACGCAGTATTTCGAGGGCGTGCCTACGGAAGTGTGGGATTTCCACATCGGCGGTTATCAGGTCTGCCACAAGTGGCTGAAAGACAGGAGAGGCAGAACCCTGAGTTACGATGAACTTGTTCACTATCAAAAAATAGTTATCGCCTTAAAAGAAACCATTCGGCTGATGAAAGAGATTGATGAAATAATTCCGAGTTGGCCGATGGGGTAGGAGGTAGGTTGGAGAAAGGGTTGAATATAAGTTCACAGTTAATGTTAACTAATCGTTTTCATGGAGAACTCTGTCAACCTCAAACATAAGGACCATTGTCTGGAATACAACACAACGAGCGTCTTCCCACGCCAATGGTTCACCTTCTCTATTACCCCCGTGTACTTGCCGTTGAATCAAGTCACTAGTTGTCCCCCAATATGCTATAAGTGCGTTCAAAACTTCATGTTTAGCTTCACTAAATTTTTTGCTATTAAGTACAGCCTTTAACCGTGCAATTGTTCTTGTTTTATCATGATCAACTTCTAATGGTTTATGGTATTCAACTAGATAATTTGCAAATTCTTGCAATGTCTCTCGACAATGATGTCCGATTGCTGTTATTTGTTTTTGCGTGTCTGATTTCCATAGCAGCTTCTCGGCTAATTCCCATTTTTCTAAAGCTTCCGGATACTTACGACGAAACGCTATGGAATTTAGATATTTTCTGATATTAGTTTCAATATGTTGAACAGGTTCGCCTCTCTTTGTTTTAAGAAATTCATAATATCTAAAACCCAAAGACGTAACATCAAAAATTGGTGTATGTCTTGGTGTGGAATCTAAAGCGACTAGCCCTTGTCTTGCAAGTTCCTCAACATCCCCAAAGTAAATTTCATTATCTTCTTTCCTAATACAGGGGTGTCTCAGAAAATCTAACCCACCATTTATACGAATAACCGAGAACTTCTGTCTCTGTTCACGTGGAATATTTCGAGAAGCTTCTACCACCATAGAAAGGAGTTCTTCTTGTTCTCTTTCAAGCATTATATTATCAAATATTGAATAGTTCATAGTTATTGTTGTATTTCTTTAAAATTATATGTTTGTTATATATTATAGCAGTTGCCATATCATATTTCGCTATAGAATGCATTTTTATACCTCAATTTTATATAATACAATAGCTGAAAGATTTTTTATATTTAAAAACAAGGAAATAAAATCAAATGAAAGCATTAATCCAAAGAGTAACCTCGGCAAATGTCAAAATCTCCGGCGAAGAGGTCGGCAGTATCGGAAGCGGCTTATGTGTCTTTGTCGGTGTGGCGGCTGAAGATACCGTTAAAGATGTCGAATATCTGGTGCAAAAAACAATCGGTTTACGCATTTTTGCTGACGAATCCGGGAAGTTTAACCTTTCGGTGCTTGATGTAAAAGGGGAGTTGCTGCTTGTGAGCCAGTTTACCTTGATTGCCGATACCAAAAAAGGCAAAAGACCCAGTTTTATCGGCGCCGCTCCTCCCGATGATGCGGAACGTCTGTTTAACGAGTTTGTGAGGCAGGCTAAAGACAGCGGATTAAAGGTGGATACCGGCAGGTTTCAGCAATATATGCTGGTAGATATCCAGAACGACGGGCCGGTAACGATTATGCTTGACAGCAGGGATAAGTTTTAAGGTTAGTTTTTTGTCTTTGCGAGACCATTCCCGCAGGGAAGGCGAAGCAATCTCTAATAAATAAACTCCACTGTCTTTCAGAGCGAAGCGAAGAATCTCATATAGATTAAATTCCTTAGAGATTGCCACGTCATTCGCCTGACGGCTCACTCCTCGCAAAGACGTTTCTATTATTGTCATTCTGAGCATAGCGAAGAATCTGGGAGTTGGGAATAGTGCACCGTTCGGTTAGCAAATCACGTCCAGACGATACCTTCTTTTTGTTTCTAAAGACACCTAATAGCCTAGATTTCCTATCCTCTTAGATCCTTCATTTCATTCAGAATGACAAAGGGAGATTGCCACGTCATTCGCCTAACGGCTCATTCCTCGCAAAGACGATTATAACTTGTCATTCTGGGCTTGCCGAAGAATCTAGGGGTTAGCGGATAGTGCAGTGTCCGGTTGCGGATTTTACGCTAGGACAATGCCTCTTTTGTGATTCCGAAGTTACCTAATAGCCTAAATTTCTTGTCCTCTTAGATCCTTCATTCCATTCAGGATGACAAAAGCGAGATTGCCACGTCATTCGCCTGACGACTCACTCCTCGCAAAGACGATAAATATCCCGTTCGCCCTGAGCCTGTCGAAGGGTCCAAAGAACGGGGAGAAACGAGAATTACTGTTCGCCCGCCGTTATGGTTCGACAGGCTCACCATGAACGGCTGTTGTATCTCCATACAAAAGAGCCGCTCCGGTAACAATGATATGCAATTACAACTTCTTGCGATAACAAATTCGCGATGGTATAATTCCCCTGATGGCTAAACCGGGTGAAATATTAAGCAAATTAACCGAACAAGGGTACAGAATAACCCCTCAGCGAATTATGATTTTGGAGGCGGTCGAAAACGCCGATGACCATATCAGTGCCGAGGAGATTTTAACGCTGGTCTGTATTCAATATCCGAACGTCAACATTTCCACCGTTTACCGCACGCTTGAGCTTCTAAAGCAACTGGAGCTTGTAACCGAAACCGATTTCGGTGACGGGCGTGTGCGTTATCACAGTATCAGAAAGGGAAGCCATCATCATCTCGTTTGTCAGAATTGCGGCGGGATTATGGACATGGAAGAATCCGTTTTTGATTCGTTAAAAGAAACAATTCTTAGGGATTACAGCTTTGATGCCGATATTCAACATCAGGCAATATTCGGTACCTGCAAAAAATGCCGATAGGTTTCGGTAGGGGTGCCGGGTTGTTTGCTTTTTGATTTATATGAGATTGCCACGTCATTCGCTACGCTTGCTCCTCGCAAAGACGTTTATACCTTGTCATTCTGAGCTTGCCGAAGAATCTAGGGGTTGGCGAATAGTGCAGCGTTTGGCTGCGGATTTTATGGTAGAGCGATGCCTCTTTTTTGATGCCGAGGCGACCTCATAGCCTGTATTTCAATCCTCTTAGATCCTTCACTGTGTTCAGGATGACAAAGGGAGATTGCCACGTCACTCGCCAAAAGGCTCATTTGCCTCTGACTATGGCGATAATAGTAGGCAAAAAATAGAGCACGATGCTGATTGCAAAAAGCAGCAGCCCTATTAAACTGCCAAAGAAAAAATCGAACGGCTCCATTCCCATTATTTTTGCTCCGCTAATTAAAGTAATATTCCTATTTGCAGTATATCAACAACCAGTCGTTTTTACCAGTAATCGGCCACTAACCAAAGGTTTGTTCCGTCGCTTATAAATTCGATTGTGCCGTTAATATCCGTACGGTAAATATTCTCTTCTCCAACCATGTCCGCCAGACGGTCGGAAACCTCTGTATCGGGATGTCCGTATTTGTTAGCCTCTCCCACCGAAATAACGGCAATTTGGGGCCGGCAAACGTTTAAAAACTCCGCCGAAGAGGATGTTTTGGAACCGTGGTGGCCTACTTTTAGGACGGTTACCTGAGGAATCAGACGATCTTTAATCAGTTCCAGTTCGGTGTATTTACCGGTATCCGCAGTCAGTAAAAATACGGTTTCTCCAAAAGTAACGGTCATAACAATACCGTTGTTATCGGCGTCGGCGCCGGTATTTGTAAAATAAGCCTGTTGCGGGTTGATTATATCGATAATTACCCCGTCGAAAACAATTTGTTGTCCGCTTTGGGCAAAAGTTAGCGGGATGTTATTTGCGCTAATCAGCTCTGCCCATTCCTTATAAACCGGTATGCCGCTGGCGGAATCGGTGGTTAAAATATGCCCAACCTTATATCTTTGCAACACTTCGGTTTGCCCGGTTATATGGTCGTCATGAGGATGGGTTAAAATTACCAGTTCAATCGTTCTGTCCCAGAAAGGCATTTTGCGGCTTAGTTCCAGATTAATAAGCTGCCTTTCGGGTCCGCCGTCAACCAGTATTTGGGTGCTCCCTTTTTGAATTAAAACGGCATCCCCTTGCCCGACATCCAAAAAAGAAACATGCAAGTTATGGTCCGGAGCCGAGCTTGCGATAATAATGCTAAAAACAGTAACAACAATTATCGTAACCGCCGCAAATTTAAACGGGCGGCGCAGAAAGAATGCCTGATTTGTTTTTTCCTTCGGGCTGTTTTTGGCAAGGCTTAATTGCGAGAGCTCTGTTTTGTTGTCCTCTGTTTTTACCCCGAATTTGTACTTATTCCCCAGCCAAATTACGATTGCAACTGCTATGTAATATCCCCACAAGTAAACGAGGCCGAAACCAGAAACTTCAAAATACGCAAGGGAAAGCCCGCCAAAGCCTTTTACAATTAAAATCATGTAAGAAAGGATTAACCATAGCAGCCAACCCAAAAATTGCGATAGAGGAAGGAAAAACAGGCCGCTAAATGCCGTCAGCGTTCCCAGTATTATAATTGCGGCCAGCACCGGCAGTACCAATAAGGTAGCTATTGAGCTTACGGTTGAAACGATTCCGAAATAGTAAGCGATTAGCGGCAGCACTCCGACCAGTGCCGCAAAACTAACCGCCAGCCCGTCATAGACAACATTTAAAAACGACAGAATACCGGTGGATTTAATCGTTAACTTGCCGATTAGTTTTTTACCGACGTTTTGCAGCGGGGGAAGCACAAAAATTAAGCCGCCCATTGCCGCAAAGCTCATTTGAAACGAGGCGGTATAAAGCACTTGCGGATCGCAGGCGGCCATAATTGCGGCAGCAAAGACAAGGGCGGTTATGGCATTACGCTGACGCCCGGTAAGCTCAGCCGCTAAAAATATGCTTGCCATAATCACACTTCTGACAACCGGCGCCTGTAATCCGGTTAGAACGGCATATAACCAAATAACCCCCAGCGCAAGCCAAACATAGAGATAGTTTTTGCGCCCAAAAAGCGCAAGGCCGATCGCAATCATTAACCCCGCCACGATTCCGGTGTGCAACCCCGATATCGCAAGCAAATGAGCAGTTCCGGTTAAGGAAAAATCTTGCTTTAAATCGTCCGGAATGCCGCTTCGAATCCCCAACAGCATCGCCCGTGCCAGTGACGCCTGCGGTTCGGGTAAAACCTTTGCCAAAGATTGCGAAAGCTTGCCTCTCAGTAAGTAGATTTGCTTAAGCGGTGAAAACCCTTGTTCGGTTTCAATTAGCTCCGTTTGGGGGTAGAGCATTGTCGAATAGATATTTTCGTGCGATAAATAGGCGGCATAATCAAAGCCGTCAAAGACCGGAGGTGTTTTAAGCTCGCCCGATAGTTTTAACTTGTCTCCGTAGCTGTAAGCGGGGTATCTCGGAACAAAAACAAGTACATTGCCTTCTACCTCAAATTGCGTTCCGTTAATTTCAACCAAAGAGGTTTTAACAAATAATCGGGTGCTGGCCTCCCTGATATCCGGGTCATCGCCAATAACCCCGCTTACGATTACGGTTCCCTTATCGTTAAAATAGTTAATATAGCTCCAATCGTCTTTGGGGAGGGCATTATGTGCCCAAAAAGAGGCGGAAAAGAGAGCCGTTATAAAAATTGCGGCTAAAATTATTTGTTTACGGTGCTTTTTCAAAAATAAGAGAGGGAGAGGCAAAAGACCGGTTAAAATCAATACCGGCGGCAGGTCAAAGTTCAGACCGATTACAATGCCGATTATCCAGCTAATACCGAGGCAAAGTAAAACCATCTATTTTTTCAACCTCGCAGAGCCTCTGCCATCAGCTAAATTTACGGGTAAAAAAGGGCTTGTTTGCGGCATTTTAGTTACCTACGGTAATCAGTTCCTTGATGTTATCAAAAGTGCTTTGCCCGATGCCTTCCACTTTTAGCAGTTCGTTAACGTTTTTGAAATTACCGTTATCGTTGCGATATTGAATAATGGCATTGGCTCGCGTTTTACCAATTCCGGGCAACGCTTCCAATAACCAGGCTTCGGCGCGGTTGATGTTTACTTTTTGAGCGGTGTTATCGGTTTTGTTGATAATCAGTTCAATTTGCAGGTTTTCGGAATTATTGGCATTCCCTCCGGCGGCATTAATCAGTGTTGCAACGGAATCGGCGGCGGTTAGCGGGTAATAGCCGGGGTTATAAACCTCTCCGCCGATATAGATATATCCGACAATCTCTTTCTCGGGGGAAGCGGTAAAAGTAAGTGGTGTTTTAGGGGTGCTGTTGCACCCGAAAAGAGAAAAAAGAAGAACAATTAAAAAAGCAAGAATCGCAACGGAAATACAAGAGACGTTTTTGAACATATAATTTTCTCCCGTTAACTTACGCGGATTTACCCGTATTCTATCGGCACTTTTAGCGCCGCAGGGCTATAAATATTACACAATATAGTGAAACGGAATACTTCCAGTCAAATTGTTGATATTGGGGGGAGGAATAAAGATGCGAGTCCCCAAATTAATAGAGTGAAAAATCAATGCGAATTCTATTTCCAGCGCCAGAAAGCGGGCAGGAATAACATCAGGATTGTAAAAAATTCGAGCCGTCCGGCAATCATGCAGAAAATAAGGGTGCCTTTTCCGACAGCGGGAATTGCCGCATAGTTTTCGATAGGGCCGACCATTCCCAATCCGGGTCCGATGTTACCGAGGCTGGCGATTACCGATGAGAGGGCGGTGACGGTATCCAGTCCAAGCCCGCTCATTATCAAAAAGCCGGTTACGGCAACCGAAAAATAAATAATTGCCATGCCGATCGTTTTATTAACAATGTTTTCGGGGATAATATTGCCGCCCAGTTTTAACGGAATTACCGCGCTCGGGTTAAAGACAATTTTAATCTGACGATATGCGTACTTTGCCAGCAGTAAAATACGAACGACTTTAAGCGCCCCGCTGGTTGAACCTGCCGAAGCCCCGCTTACCATTAAAAAGAGCAAAATTGCCTTTGAAAGGGGCGGCCATAGGTTGAAATCGGCGGTAAAAAAACCGGTAGTGGACATAACCGCTGCGGTTTGAAAACCCCCATATCTTATGGCATCTCCGATTGAAAGACCCATATTGATAATTAAATCCAAATTGATTATTATTGCCGCCAGACAAAGCAATAAAATATAGAAGCGAAACTCGGGGTTTTTGAGCAGCCTTTGCGGTTTTTTCTTCCAAAGTAAAAAATAGTACAAGCCGAAGTTGATTCCCGAGGCAATCATAAAAAAGAGAATAATTCCTTCGACAAACAGACTATTATAAGCGCCGATACTTAAATTATAGGCGGCAAATCCGCCGGAAGGGATTGTGCTGAGCGTGACTACCGTACTGTCAAATACCGATAGCCCAGCAATTTTTAAAAGGATAAACTCTAAAATCGTCATCCCCATATAGATTATCCACAGTGCTTTGGCGGTATCACGCATCCGTGAAGTGGGGCGTTCCTCTTGTTTTCCGCCGGTCCATTCCGCTTCGGCAAGCCGGGCAGCACCGATTCCGAGGAGCGGCAGTAAGGCAACAAAGAGCATAATAATACCCATACCCCCCAGCCATTGGGTTAGGGAGCGCCATATCAGAAGCCCTTTAAATTGCGCATCAATATCGGCTAGTACGGTTGCTCCGGTTGTCGTAAAACCGGATACCGATTCAAAAAAGGCATCCAAAAAATTGGGTAGTGCCCCACATAGCACATAGGGGAGAGCGCCAAAGAGCGAAATGGATATCCAGCCGAAAGCAACCAATGTTACGGCTTCGCTGCGGCTGATGTTTTTCTCTTTAACTTTAATAAAATGCCATAATATCAAACCGGTTAAGATACTGATTGCCATCGAAGCGGCAAATGCCGCTATTGCCTGCGGTTCTTTGGCGGCAAGGCTCCACAGCAAAGGAATGACCATTGCCGCCCCGACAATGACAATTATTAAACCCAGATAATGTAAGACAGCTTTAATTCTCATTAATCTTTACTTAAAGAGTTTTTCGATTGCTTGAAGCGATTCCGGCGGTGTGGCAATAATAACATGATCACCCGGTTTTATAATTTTATCTTCGGGCGGCATAAAAATAGTTTCGTTGTGAACAATTGCTATTACCGTTGTTTCTTTGGGGAAGGTTATTTCCGATATCATTTTACCGGTGGTTGCAGCTTGTGCAGAGCTTACAAACTCAATTATTTCCAGTTTTCCGCTTTCAATCAAAGATGCCGTAATCACCCCGCCATGAAGCACAAAACGGATAATTTTATTGGCGGCCAAAATTGTCGGTACGGCGGCAACATCAATTCCGATTGCCTCTGCCAGAGGTACATATCCGGGTTTGCTAACCGCAATCATAACGCGCGGAACACCGAGTGTTTTTGCCAAAAGGGCGCTGAGAATATTAATCTCTTCATTTTTGGAAACGGCAACAAAGGCATCCGCGGACGATACCCCTTGTTCGATTAAGAAAGCGCGGTCGGTTCCGTCGCCGTTTAAAATATCAACGTTTTCGAGTTGGGTCGCAAGCTCTTGGCAGAGTTCAAGGTTCGGTTCGATAATCTTTACTTTAACCCCGTTTCTTTGCAGTTTGGAGGCAATAAGCTGCCCGATACGGCTGCCGCCTAAAACCACAACCCTTCGGGCCGTTCGCATTTTTTGAATAAAAATTTTGCCGAGTTCTCCCATATTATCGGCGGTAACGGCGATATAGAGGCTGTCTCCTTCGCTTAGAGTGAAGTTATCATCAACCGCAACAATTTCGCCCCGATGCACGGCGGCAACAATCATACTTGGCTGCGGCAGGGGGAGAGCGCTCGGTTTTTGAGATACCAGCGCTTCGTTTTCGATTTTAAACTCCCTGATTTGAACCAGCCCGTTAGCGAAGTTTTCAACTGGGGTGGAGTAGAATCCGGAAAGGGTTTCCGTTATTTTCTCGGCCGCTTCCAGTTCGGGATTAATAAAAACATCGATGCCAAGGCTTTTGGAGCGCACAATTTTGCGCGGAGCGGACGGTACCTTTGCGGGTGCTACAATATAACCGGAGTATTCGGGGTTGCGGATTCTGGCAGCGGTAGTAACGGCTCCCATTTCCTTTGCCATATAGCAGGTTATCATATTGGTTTCGTCGTTATTGGTTACCGCCAGCACCAGGTCTGCGCGCTCGATTTCCGCTTCCTTTAATGTTTTGGGATTGGCTGAGTTCCCCCTGATTGTTTTAATATCAAGCCGTCCTTGCAGGCTTCTTAATGCCGTTTCCGATTGTTCCAAGACAGTTACTTCGTATCCTTCCTGAACCAACAGAGAAGCAATATGCGACCCGATAATTCCGCCGCCGGCGATAATAATATACACTCTGCCCTCTCCTTTGAAAATCAATTGTTTAGCGCCGTTCGTAAAACGGTTGATTTGGTTCTTGCATTCTATGCTCTTGTTTTTGGGCTGTCAACAGATGCCGTTTTAGGCAACTTTTAGAGCGTAAATTTTTAAATCTGTAATCGTTATAAACCTGTAATTTAAAGCAAGAGCAATATTCCGGCCGGTTTGGCAGTTATTTGTATTGACATCGGTAATATAATTTTATACACTCTATGCGAAAGAAAGAAATATTTTAAATCCGGCATTGCGGCTTAATCCCAAGAATCCGAAGTTAAGCCCGGAGAGTGTGTGCCGGGGAAGAGGTTGCTATTTGGCTAAGTTTTCATTTAAGCCTCGCGAAAACAAGTTTTTTGATCTGTTCAAACAAGGTGCCTCTAATATGTCTGAAGCTGCCAGGGCTTTGGAAGACCTCCTCAAGAATTGGGAGGATGTTGATGCCAAAATGGCTTATATTACCGAATTGGAACATAGAGGCGATGCCTTAACCCATGAAGTTGCCGCAACTTTGTACCGTACTTTTATTACCCCCTTCGATCGTGAAGATATTGCCGAGCTGGCACATGTAATGGATGATGTTGTCGATTTTATCCATGCTACTACGGAATACATCAGTATTTATAAAATAACCGGGACGACGCAACGGGCCAATGAATTGGCGGAAATAATCGTTCAAGCCGTTGATGAAATCGAAAAAGCGATTATATGCCTTAGTGACGGCTCAGACTTAAAACGAGTTATTGATCATTGCGTTGAAATCAATCGCCTTGAAAATAAAGCCGATGCGGTTTATCGTGCCGCTTTGGGGGAGTTATTCGAAGAAAGCAAGGATGCCAAGCACATTATTAAATGGCGTGAAGTTTACGAACATATGGAGACAGCAACCGACCGATGCGAAGATGTCGCCAATGTGCTTGAAGGTGTGGCGTTAAAGAATGCCTGATCCGTCTTTACTTCTTCTGATTGTCATTATAATACTTGCTCTCTGCTTTGGTTTGGTAAACGGATTTAACGATGCCGCTAACGCTGTTGCCACGGCCATCGGTTCGAGGGCATTATCCCCCAAAAGTGCCGTAGCGATTGCCGCCTGTTTTGAAATGTTGGGGGCCGCAACCGGAACGGCGGTTGCCCGCACGGTCGGGCAGGGCGTCCTTATTCCGGAGGCAATTTCTTATCAAACTATTATTGCCGCATTGGGTGCGGTAATAATTTGGACGGGAACGGCCACCTATTTTGGCTTGCCGGTCAGTTTAACGCATGGGTTTATTGCCGCTCTGGCTGCTGCCGGTGTCGCCGTAGTCGGTACCGGTGCAGTTAATTGGGCGATTATCGGAACGATTATGTCGGCGGTGGTTACAGCTCCTATACTCGGTTTTGTTGCCGGCTTTGTTCTGATGGTTGTTGTATTATGGCTCTTTCGTAAAAGCCTTCCTTCCAAAATGCGGACGATTTTTAGCAGGTTGCAAATCCCCTCTACCGCTTTTATCGCTTACAGCCACGGCAAAAACGATGGGCAAATGCCGATCGGTATGATAACAATGGCATTTATTCTTTATACCGGACAAACCGATATGTGGGACAATATCCCGTGGTGGATTATTATAGTATCGGCCTCATCTATCAGCTTGGGAATGATTGTCGGCGGCTGGCGCGTTATTAAGACACTCGGAATGAAAGTCACCACGTTACGGCCGGAACAATCGTTCGTGGCACAAACGGCAGCGGCTTCGGTAATCGAAGGCGCATCTTTTTTGGGTATTCCCATCAGCACGACTCATTGTATAAGTACATCGGTGATGGGGGTCGGTGCTACCAGACGCCTGTCTGCGGTGCGCTGGGGGGTTGCGAGGAATATGATTACCGCCTGGATAATTACGTTCCCGATTTGCGGCGGTTTAGGCTTCCTTTTATCTTGGATAATCGGTTTATTCTAAGCTTTTAGAAATTATATTCTTTAGGGGCAACCTTCATTTTTTCGGCAGTAATTATCGTTCTTAGTTCGTCAACAACACGGTCAATTTGGCCGTGTTCGTTTACGGCGATATAATCGAACATATCGACTTTGGTCATTTCCTCTTTTACCGTTTCAATTCGTAACAGACGGTTTTCTTCGGATTCGGTGTTACGCAGCATTAGGCGGTCAATCAGTTCTTGCAACGTAAGCGGCGCTAAGAATATAAAAATGGCTTCGGGTAATATTTTTTTGATGGTGGCGGCACCCTGGACATCGATTTTTATAATTGTGTCGTTACCGGCGCTTAGTGCGTCTCGAACGGCCTGTTTGGGAACGCCGTAGAAATTTCCGTAAACGTTCGCCCATTCCAACAGCTCGTTATCTTCGATTAACTTTTGAAATTCTTTTTTGGTAACGAAATTATAATCAACGCCGTCTCTTTCTTTGGGGCGGCGGGGGCGGGTTGTCATGGTGGTGATATGGGTAATCGGGAAATTCATTGTTTTTAGACGGTGCAGCACGGCATCTTTGCCCACACCCGAGGGGCCGGAAAGCACCAGAAGGAGCGGTTTATCGCATCTGTTCCATAAAATGTCGCAGTTAGGGCTTGATTCTGTCATCGCCTAGCTCCGGTTTGATTAGTGTACCGCTGCGCGACAGTTGAGACCTGCCGGTAATTGTTTCGGGAGCCAAGGCCGCCAGCACAATATGTCCGCTGTCGGTAAAAATTACCGCTTTGGTGCGTCTGCCGCTGGTCATGTCAATCAGTTGCCCTTTACTGCGGGCCTCTTGAATTGTGCGTTTAATGGGGGCGGAGTTGGGAGAAGCGATGGCAACAACCCTATTCATGGCTAGTATGTTGCCAAAACCGATATGAACTAATTCTCCAAACATTTTTACCCCTCCCAATGATTGCTGCAAAAGCTTTTATAAGCTAAAAGCGGATAAGCTATATCTTACCCTTTTAGGATATTTATGGCAATAGTTTTTAGCCGAAAACACGTAAAAACAAGGCGTTTATTTTAGGCTTAGACGTTAAACAAGAAATTTATAACATCGCCGTCTTTAACAATATAAGTTTTCCCTTCAAGCCTTAATAACCCGCGCTTTTTCCCTTCGGCAAAACCGCCGCAGTCGATTAGGTCGTCGTAGCTGATGATTTCGGCACGAATAAAGCCCCTCTCAATATCCGAGTGGATTTTCCCGGCTGCTTTTTGGGCAACGGTGCCCTCGGTAATCGGCCAAGCACGGCATTCATCGGCACCGGCGGTTAGGAAAGAAATAAGCCCCAAAAGGGCGTAAGATTGTTTGATAACTCTATCAAGTCCCGGCTCTTCCAAACCGAAATCACTGCGAAACGATGCCGCCGAATCTTCGTCTTCCAGTTGGGCAAGTTCCATTTCAAGGTTTCCGCAAAAAGCGATAACACGGTGATTGGCGGTGCCGAATTCTTTGTTCATTTCCATCTCTATTTGAGCGGTATCGCCAAGTTGTGATTCACCGATATTTACAAGTGTCAGAAGCGGTTTGGCGCTTAAAAATTGGTAGCCCGAAATCAGTTTTTGCTCATCTTCCGTTAAGTTTTGTTCCCTAATCGGAATATCTTTTTCTAAATCCGTTTTAATTTTTTCAAGCGTGACCTGCTCGTTTTTATATTGCTGTCTTTCGTCGGGTTTGGCGCTTTTTAGCGAATTGGCGATGCGTTCCATTCTTCTTTCCAAAATAGTAAGGTCCGAAAAACTAAGTTCCATGTTCATATTATTGATATCGCGGGCGGGGTCAACGGTGCCGGAAGGGTGGGCGATACTGCTATCCGCAAAAGAGCGAACCACATTTATAAGTGCATCAACGTTACTAAGCTGCGTTAATAACTCGCCGCTGATGGAAGAATCTTTGCCGATACCTTTAATTGATGCCCCAATATCCAAATATTTGATTTCGGCAGGCACAATTTTTTTAGGTTTGAATATTTCGGCAAGCTTGTTTAAGCGCTCATCGGGCACTTTGGATATACCGATGTGAGCCGCTTTTTGAGCTTGTATGCCGGTGGCGGCATTTCCTTTTGTTAAGGCATTAAAAACAGTTGTCCGGCCGCTTTCCGGTAATCCTATAATTCCTATTCCCACACTCATATTATTGGCAATTTCTCCTCTTTATCTGCGTAAATTTTATTCGAATATTTTAAACTAAGCGCTTGAATTCTTTTTAATAACATCTCCGGCACGTTTAAGAGCCAGTTCCCTGTCTTTAACGGCCAGGTTTTCATTGGCTGCGAGATCTAAAAGCGTCAGCAGTGCCTCACGGCTGCCGATATTGGCAATGGATTGGACAGCCTCGTGCCTGATTTTACCCGGCAGCCCCATATCGGCGGCCAGCTCGCATAATTTTTGTATTTCAGGGTTAATTTGGTCAGTCATTGACAGCCTCCTTTACCGGTTTCGGTTATTAATCAAAAATTAATCTTCCGAGTAATTCTACCCTATGATATGGTCCTCTGCAACAGACGCATATTGCAAAGCGTTATTATAAATGCCGTTATTTTCACTTATTGTTATCGCCGGTAAATAACCGCTTTTTAGGCTTTAAGGGTTGACAATTTTTGTAAAATGGCTAAAATATTTGTTGGATGGCATCAAGTTTGGTTTTTATCAGCGTGAAGCTTTTTCGGATGCCGCCCGGTGTTGTGTCTTTTGATTCTATGAAAAATAAACTTGTCTTTTTGTTATTATTTTTCAAAAGCAACTTGCAATAAATAATAATATACAGGGAGGGTGCGAGTATGTATAAAGTTACGGTTCAAAATCCGGAGAAAAAAGTTGAAAAAGGCGGCCAGCTAACGTTTGCGGTTGCCGGTTTTCCGGCGGGTGTCGAATTGGAATACGACATCAGGGAACGCAGTAAGAACACTGTTGTCGGTACCGGTAAGGTAAATGCGGATGCCAACGGCGGCGGTACGTTCGGTACGCGGCTAAGTTATGATCCCGGCAAGTACGTTATAAATGTTAGATATCATATCTACGGTTCGGCCGATGATAGTTTTGTTATAGAAGAGCCCGAAGAAGAATAGCGGATTTTAAATCGTTAAACGCTTGGCTTTATCCAAATTTAAGGATGATATTAACGGTTATCCGTTTCGCAAGTTAAAAAAGGCAGCTTGTCGTAATTGACGGCTGCCTTTAATGTTATTACCGCCCCCCATAGTCCAAGTTTATTTCGCTTATTACTTGTCCCGGCATTGTGCTAAAATGGTGGCATAATGCTGTACATACTTTACGGTCCGGACGGTTTTTCACGCACCGAGGCTTTGGCGGAGATTAAAAAAGGGTTGGGCGATGAGGTTATGCTTGCTTCCAACACCAACGTTTTTGAAGGCAAGAAAATTACCCCGTCCGAACTTTCCGTTGTCGCCCAAGCTGTACCGTTTCTATCCGAAAAACGGCTCATAATTATCGAAGGGCTGCTTGAAAAATTCGATTCCAAAGCGCCCAAAAGCAGGGGCAAAAAAACAACCAAAGCCTCCTCCAAACAAAACGAAACAGAACTCTTTACCGAAATATTTTTAAATCACCCCGAGAGTACCGTAATTGTGCTTGTCGGTGAAAATGAAGGGAAAAACAACCCCCTTTTGAACGGAATAATATCAAAAGCCAAAGTAAGCAGGTTTCCGCTTTTAAGGGGCCTCAAATTGATTCGCTGGATTGAGAAGCGGGTCGCCGAAAAGGGCGGTAAAATCTCTTCCGAAGCGGCAAAGCTGCTTGAAAAACAAACCGACGGCGATTTATGGGCCCTTTCGGGTGAAATCGATAAACTTATTTCATATGCGCTCGGGCGGCAAATTGAAGAAGACGATGTTAATAAACTTGTTGCCAACTCGCGGCAAGTAACAATTTTTGATATGACAGATGCCGTTCTCGGTTTTAGAGCGGAAAATGCGCAACGGATTTTACAGCAACTTCTTCTTGAAGGTATGGCACCCCCGTTTATACTTTCCATGATAACCCGCGAGGTGCGCCAGTTAATCCAAATCAAAGCGATGTTAATTGAGCGAAAACCGCAAGCGGAAATCCGGGCTAAAACAGGCCTGCAAAACGACTTTGTTTGGAATAAAACTTCGGAGCGGGCAAACACTTATCACTTCAATAGGCTTAAAGATCTCTATCATAAGCTGCTTGAGACCGATATTGCCATCAAAACCGGTAAATACAACGATGAACTGGCGCTTAATATTTTGATTGCCGAAATGTGTGCCGCACGGGTAGGCTGAACTAAGGCAGCATAAAACGTCTTTTGGCTCTTTCTTACACCCCAACCTCAATTGACAGAAACTATTCCTTAAATTACAATCATATTCTATTATGAGTATAACAGGCGATAACATCAGAGAAAGTTTTTTGCGTTACTTTGAAGAGAAGGGGCATAAAATTATGCCCAGTTCATCATTGGTTCCGCACGGCGACCCAACGCTTCTTCTAACCAGCGCCGGTATGGTCCAGTTCAAACCTTATTTCTTGGGCGAAAAGCCGCCGGCGACACGAATGGTTTCCTGCCAAAAGTGTTTTCGGGTCACCGATGTCGATTCTGTAGGGGATACCAAACACCTCACCTTTTTTGAGATGCTGGGCAATTTCAGTATCGGCGATTATTTTAAGGAAGGCGCTATTGATCTTGCTTGGGAATACGTTACCGAGCGCTTAAAACTGCCGAAAGAGCGAATTTGGATTACGGTTTACAAGGATGACGACGAGGCGTTTGAAATTTGGCATAAAAAAATCGGTGTTCCGGCGGAACGTATTGTTCGTTGCGGCGATAAAGAAAACTTCTGGGGGCCGGCCGGTGATTCCGGACCTTGCGGTCCGTGCAGTGAGCTGCATTACGATTTCGGAGAGGATGTCGGCTGCCTCAAGTGCGACTGCTCACCCGCTTGTTCCTGCGAACGTTTTTCCGAAATCTGGAACTTGGTATTTGTGCAATACAATCAGGATAAATCCGGTAAACGTACCCCGCTTGCCAAAGGGCATATCGATACCGGTATGGGGCTTGAGCGCATAACCGTTATTAAGCAGAACAAAAATTCGGTCTATGAGACTGATTTATTTACCCCGCTTTTGGATATAATTTCGCAAATATCGGGGCAAAAATACGGCTCCGACGAGGCTATCGATAACAATATAAGAATTGTTGCCGAGCACGGGAGGGCCACCACTTTTTTAATTGCCGACGGGGTGCTCCCCGGTAACGAAAAACAGAGCTATGTTTTAAGACGCCTGATGCGGCGCGCCATTTTCTTTGGTGAAAGATTGGCTGCCGGAAAATCCTTTTTAACCGAGATTGCCAAGATTACCGTTGAAAAAATGAAAAACGAGTATCCGGAACTCGGGCAAAAAAGGGATTTTATTCTAAAGGTTATTGAAGAGGAAGAAAACAGGTTTAACGATACCTTAAAAACGGGAACGCAGCTCCTTGAAGCTATTATTGCCGAGGTCGCACCCGAGAACAAAAAAGAGATTTCGGGCGGACAGGCCTTTAAACTTTACGATACGTACGGTTTTCCGATTGATTTAACACAGGGAATCGCAACCAAACAAGGCTTTACGGTCGATATGGCCGGGTTTGAAGCCGAACTCGAAAAACAGCGCGAAAAGGCCAAATCCGCCAATAAATTCAAAAAGAGTTTATCCCTTGCGGTGGATACCGAGGTTGTTAACGGTTGCGATGCCAGCATCTTTACCGGTTATGAAAACATTGCGGATAAATCAAAAACGGTTGCCATTTTATTTGAAAATAAAAATGTTAACGAAATAGCCGAAGGGCAGCAAGCGTTCATTATGTTGGATAAAACCCCGTTTTATGCCGAAAAGGGCGGGCAAGTCGGCGATACCGGTGAGCTAATTGCCCCCGAGGGCAGGTTTGTTGTCACCGATACCGTTAATTTGTCCGATAAAGTCGTTGCGCATAAGGGATATCTGGCGCAAGGTTCATTTAAGGTCGGCGACCAGGTAAATGCCGCAATTAATGCCGGGCGCCGTTTGGATATTGCCCGCAATCATACGGCAACCCATTTATTGCAATATGCATTGCGTAAAGTTTTGGGCGAGCATATTCAACAGCGCGGTTCAATGGTTTCACCCGATCGGTTGAGGTTTGATTTTACCCATCTTTCGGCGATGACGGAAGATGAAATCGAAAAAGTTCAATCGATTGTTAATAACGAAATACGCCGCAATCATGCGGTTAGCCCCGGTATAATGCCTTATAAACAGGCGGTCAAAGAGGGTGCTACAGCGCTTTTTGATGAAAAATATGGCGATGAAGTCAGGGTGCTTAAAATCGGTACGCCGCTTATCAGCGCCGAGCTTTGCGGCGGTACTCACGTTTCGGCTACCGGTGAAATCGGCTTTTTCCGCATTGTTTCCGAATCCGGTATCGGCGGAGGAATCCGCCGTATTGAAGCGGTTACCGGCAGGGGCGCAGAGCAATGGCTGGAAGACAGTATCGGCGCTTTTAAAAACGAAATTGCGGTAATGCAATCCGAATTGGATAAAGAACGTCGTCAAATAATTGCTTTACAGCGCGGACAGGCCAAACAACAAGCAAGCACACTGCTTGATAAAGCGGAAACCGTAAACGGCGTTAAGCTGCTTGTAAGCCGTATTGAGGCTACCGATAACGATATGATGCGCGATATGGCAGATGTTTTGCGTGCTAAACTCGGCAGCGGAATTGTAGTATTGGGTGCCGTTTTAGAGGATAAACCCTCGTTTATTGTGGCGGTAACCCCCGATTTGGTTAAAAACGGTCATCATGCCGGTAAGCTTATAAAGCATATTTCGACAGTTGCCGGCGGTGGCGGCGGTGGAAAGCCCGATATGGCACAGGGCGGCGGTAGGGACTTGGAAAAACTGGAAGAAGCTATTGATTCGGTTAGAGGGATAATATAAACAGGGTATGTAAACCAAGGAGTCATTCGGATGCGCTTATTGGGTCTTGATGTGGGAGATAAGAGAATCGGGGTGGCAATGAGCGATCCGTCCGGTATATTGGCGACCCCTCTCACTATAATCGAACGCCGAAATGACAACGCCGATATCGAGGCGATTCTTGATATTCTAAATCACAATGAAATCGGACGCATAATTGTCGGTTTGCCTCTTGCCCAAGATGGCGGTATCGGCTTACAGGCCGGAAAAGTAAAGGGGTTTGCCGAAAAACTTCAAAAGCAAATCGCTATCCCGCTTGAGTACAGGGACGAAAGTTTTTCGACCGATTCCGCCAAAAAGCTGATGTTACAGACAAAATCCAAGAAAGCGCGCAGAAATACCAAAGACGATGCTATTGCGGCGGCGTATATCCTGCAACATTTTTTGGAAGAGCAATATGTTCCGAAGTTAGAGGAGTTTGAAGAAACGGATTGAGTATTTTTAATCTGATTAAGACCGATAAGAGCACATCCGCTCGTATCGGTGAATTAAAAACAAGGCACGGCATTGTTGAAACGCCGGTATTTTGTCCGGTGGGCAGCCAGGCTACAGTCAAAACGCTTACCACCGAGGATGTAAAAGAACTCGGTTTTAAGATGATTCTTTGCAATAATTACCATCTTTACTTGCGCCCCGGTGTTGAAACCGTAGAAGAACTGGGCGGATTGCATCGTTTTATGAAATGGGACGGCGCAATCTTAACCGACAGCGGCGGTTATCAAATCTTCAGCCTCTCGCCTTTAATTGAGCTCTCGGACGAAGGGGCGGTATTTCGCTCGCATATCGACGGCAGCCGCCATTTTATAACCCCCGAAAAGGCAATCTTATATCAGGAGCAACTGGGGGCGGATATCATTATGGTTTTGGATGAATGTGCCGATATCAATGCCGATTACGGGAAAGTTGAAAAGGCGATGGAGCGCACGCATCTTTGGGCGGAGAGGTGTCTTAAGGCGCACCAACGCCCCGATCAATCCCTTTTTGCAATAGTGCAGGGCGGTATTTTTGCCGATTTAAGGCGTAAATCCGCCGAGTATCTAACGTCGTTGGATTTTCCCGGTTATGCGCTGGGAGGGTTAAGCCTCGGGGAGGCGAAAGAGGTTACTTATAATATTATTGAAGAAACAACCCCGTTTTTACCGCAAGACAAACCGCGCTATTTGATGGGGGTTGGCGCGCCGGAGGATATTGTTGAGAGCGTCGCCCGGGGGATTGATGTTTTTGACTGTGTATTACCGACGCGTGTTGCGCGTAACGGGGCGCTTTTTACCCGCAGAGGCCGCATTAATATTACCAACAGCGGATATGCTAAAAAAGATGAGCCGATTGATCCGTTGTGCGATTGTTACACCTGTCGAAATCATTCCGCGGCGTACGTGCATCACCTTTTTGATGCCAAAGAACTTTTGGCTTATCGCTTGGCAACAATTCATAACCTGCGTTTTATGCGTAATTTGATGGCTGATATCAGGCAGGCGATTCTGAACGGCACTTTCTCGTCGTTTAAATCGGAATTTCTTGATACCTACAAACCGACTAACGAAAAGGTGCGTATCGAACAAAAAAAGAAATGGATAGAAGCACGCCACTCGAAGTAGAAATTGCTGGGTCGGCGGATAGTGCACCGTCCGCTAACGGATTTTGGCAAGGCGGTGTCTTTGCGAGGAGCGAGCCGTTAGGTGAGCGACGTGGCAATCTCCAAGGAATTTAATTTATATGAGATTGCTTCGCTGCGCTCGCAAAGACAGTTTTGATGGATGCCTCTTTTTTGTTTCTGAAGTCACTTCATAGTCTGTATTTCCCATCCTCTTAGATCCTTCATTTTATTCAGGATGACAATTCACTCGTTCGCCCTGAGCTTGTCGAAGGGTCCAACGAACGAGTGGGCTAGGGATTACTAACCGTCCGCCGTTATGGTTCGACAAGCTCACCACGAACGGCTGGGGTTTCCTTTTTTTGTCATTCTGAGCCTGCCGAAGAATCTGGGGGTTGGCGGATAGTGCAGTGTTCGCTAACTGCTTTTTGGCAAGGCGATGTCTTTGCGAGGAGCGAGCCGTTAGGTGAGCGACGTGGCAATCCCCGAGGAATTTAATTTATATGAGATTGCTTCGCTGCGCTCTCAAAGACAGTTTTGATGGATGCCTCTTTTTTGTTTCTGAAGTCACCCCATAGCCTATATTTCCCGTCCTCTTAGATCCTTCATTTCATTCAGGATGACAATTCACTCGTTCGCCCTGAGCCTGTCGAAGGGTCCAACGAACGAGTGGGCTAGGGATTACTATCCGTCCGCCGTTATGGTTCGACAAGCTCATCATGAACGGCTGGGGCTCCCTTCTTTTGTCGTTCTAATCCCCGTTTTATCATCACAAATATCCGTTTCCTATTGACTATTATCGAGATAGAATAGATAATTACTCTCAGAGAATTGAAATATAAAGATAAAGGAGAAGGAAATGGCTTACTGTGAAAATTGTGGCAATCAGCTTAAGCCTCAGGGTAAATTTTGTGAATCCTGCGGGACACCCGTAAAGGAGCAAACGATTGCGGAGCCGGATCAATTTGTTGAGGAGCAACTTCCTCCGCAACCGCCGGCAGTGCCGCCCGCTCCGCCTGTGCAAAAGGCAACCCCTCCGCAAACGCCGGTAATACCGCCCGCTCCGCCTGTGCAAAAGGCAGCCCCGCCGCCAACTCCACCGCCGTCTTTTGCGACTCCCTCTCCTTCATATAAAACAAAAGAGGATAAACCGCCGCGAGCCGGGCTTGGCGGTATTCAAAAATTTGGGAAACCGGTTATGATTCTTGCGGGCGCGCTGGCTGTGGTCTTAATCGGCAGTATTATCGGAATTGTTGCTCTCCTTGGTTCAAACGGTAATCTGAAAGGGGAGAATTTGCAGCTGGCTCTTGATAAAGAACAGCTTAGCGGGCAGCTTAGCTCAGCCAAAAGCACAATTACCGGGCTTAGTAACGACCTTAACGGTGCCAGAGGCGAAATTGAAGGCTTGGAAAGCAATTTAAATAATGCAAACAGCACTATTAATAACTTAAACAATAGTTTATCTGCGGCCGAAAGTGATTTAAGCAGCGCCAATGCGGCCGTTGCCAATTTGAGTAAAGAAAATCAAGAACTGGCAGACAATAATAACGCGCTGTCCGGTGATTTGGCGGATGCAACCGGTACAATCTCAACGTTAAGCTCTGCGATTGAAACAATGAATTCCAATTACAGTGATATTGTCGCCCAGATAGATACGAGGTTTGGCTGGGGGGCTGAAGCGGCGATGCAATTTGTTACCCCCAATGATCCGTCCGTGGCAGACTTGGTTAGTCAAGTAGTTACCCCATTTGATTCCAGGGATTGGGATAAGGCTTGGGATGATTTTAGAAGATTGTATAATTGGATTCGCAATAACGTTGAATATTCGTATGACACCCCGCTGCCGATATTACCTTTAGATTTATTGGAATATGACGGTATTGTATGGTTTAGCGAATTTTGGCAGTATCCGTCCGAAACAATCAATCTGAGAACGGGTGATTGTGAAGACCAGGCCATCCTTTTAGCCAGTATGATAAATAATTACGGAAAGGGGTCGGCGTATGCGTATTGCATCACCATTACCAACGGAGATATGGGGCATATGGCAGTCGCTTTGCCGGTAGAAGATGGCAGTTTGGTAATATTTGATCCGGCAGGCGGATATTATTCTTCTTATTGGAACGGCGATGTCGCTTTTTGGGATGCAAATACGGCGCTTAAGGCTTGGTTAAATTGGTGGGTACACGATATGCCCGGAGCCGAAGTTGTCGGGTTTTTTGATGACACGAATTATTGGGAATTTGATGGCAATGCTGATTTTATCGCTTGGATTACAAGCTAATTTGATAATCGGCTAAAAAGCTACGGATTTTAAAACGGGGCTGTCGATTTGGCAGCCTCGTTTTTGTATTTGTTATCGCAGAAAAGTGGCTCCAAAAATTTTACTGTAATGCGGCGAAAAATTTTGGAAATATTTTTTTATTAAGGTATTCGGCGGCTATTTTGTGTAAACGTAAAATAGCTTGAAAAATATTGTCTGAAAAGACTTGATTTTTCGTGTTGACAAACATTTTTTCTTATGATATTATCTATCTACCTTTATAGGAGATAGCAATGTTAGAGGTAATCACATAAGGGCTTAAAAGGTATAAACGACCAGGCAACGGCTTGGGGAATTTACCAAGCCGTTTTTTTATGTGTAAAGCACTTTAAAAAAAGAATATAGCTAATATCAAATCTGAAGCAGGTCAAGCGTGAAGGGCACATGGCGGATGCCTTGGCATCAAGAGCCGAAGAAGGGCGTGGTAAGACTGCGATAAGCCTCGGTTAGCTGTCTGGCAAGCTTAGCCGGGGATTCCCGAATGAGGCAACTCACCCAGGTAAACCCTGGGTACCCCTAGCTGAACACATAGGCTAGGTGGAGGTAAGCGGGGGAAGTGAAACATCTCAGTACCCCGAGGAAAAGACATTATTCCCCTAGTAGTGGCGAACGAACGGGGATCAGCCTAAACTCTATAAACCTAACGGCTTCAAGGCCTGAGTTTATAAGAGGGTTGTAAGACAGGTTGGGTCCGGCTTGAAACGGGCCAAGGAGTTACAAACCGAACTCTAGTTGAAGGTTCCTGGAAAGGGCAACCACAGACGGTAACAGTCCGGTAAACGAAAGGGGGAGGCTCCTAACCTGTTCTTGAGTACCACGGGACACGAGGAATCTTGTGGGAAGCTACCCTGACCACAGGGTAAGGCTAAATACTCTTGATGACCGATAGTGAACTAGTACCGTGAGGGAAAGGTGAAAAGCACCCCGGGAGGGGAGTGAAATAGACCTGAAACCATGTGCCTACAAGCAGTCAGAGCTCTGATTCGTCGGAGTGATGGCGTGCCTATTGAAGAATGAGCCGACGAGTTAATCTATGTAGCAGGTTAAGTAATAGAAGTTACGGAGCCACAGCGAAAGCGAGTCTGAATAGGGCGTAAGTTGCATAGATTAGACCCGAAGCCGGGTGAGCTACCCATGGTCAGGATGAAGCTTCGATAATCTCGAAGTGAAGGTCCGAACCGGTTAACGTTG